>JAQBWV010000343.1 GCA_027624335.1 Planctomycetota bacterium | reverse complement strand
GAGCGGCGATGAATTCTCGACGCGATACAGTCACGGCAGTTCTCCGATTGGATGATGGTCCCTCGCAGGGTGGGCACCGCCCAACACCACGAATTGCGATATGTGATTGCGGTGGGCAGTGCCCACCCTACAGCTTCGGTGCCCCCTCACCCGCGGCTGAAACCGCGACCTCTCCCCTACAGGGGAGAGGTGACATGATCAAGAGGCGGGCTGCGAGGTTAGAACGACTCTTGAATTTCGAGATTCGGCAACGCTTCGAGCAGCGCTTCTTTGGCCGCAGAATCGCTCGAAAGCAAAGTCGTCCCGATCTTCAGTTTTTTCAACTTCTTCAGTTCAACGAGAAAATCAACGGCGCTTCCGTCGATCATGAAATTCTCATCCAGTTCGAGCACTTCCAGGTTCTCCAGAGCCGTCAGAGGTTCCAGGGAATCGCCATTCAAATCTGACTCGTTGGTAAGGTCGAGTTCTCGAAGTGTCGAAATCTTCGAAATCGCCGCGATTCCTTCGCTGGTAATGCCGCACTGTTCAACGGCCAGAATCGCAAGCTTTGGAAAGCCGTACAGTTTTTCGATGCCGTCGTCACCAACCACCGTGTTCGTGACGTCAAGTTCGACCAGGTCTTTCATCCCGGCGAGATGGTCGAGCCCAGCGTTGTTGACGACGGTTTCGCGAAGCAGCAGCGTCTTCATTTTTGTCAGGCCCGCGATGTGAGCCAACGCGTCTCCCTTCACGAAATTGAATCGAACGTTGAGCATCTCCAGATTCGTCAGCCCGGAAATGTGGACCAGAGCCGGACCTTCGATGTTGGTGTCGTTTTCCAGTTCCAGTACCTTGAGCTTTTTGCAGTTCGACAGCGCTTCCAGCGAAGCACCAGTCAATCTCGTATTCTTGCTGATATTGACGTTCTCAAGATTCGGCAGCGTGCCGAGCAGTTTGATGCCCTCGTCAGAAACTCCAGGACATTCCTGCAGCTTGACGGCCTTCAACGATTTTATTTCTGAGAGGGACCTGATGCCTTCGTCGCCGACGTTTGTAAAACGCAGGTCAATATCGACCAGGCTTTTGAGCCCAACCAGGTGGGCGAGTCCAGCGTCGGTCACGCTGGTTCGGCGAAGCCCCAGCGCTCGCAGACCCGCAACCTTCGAGAGTGACTCGATGCCTTTGTCCGTAATGGCCGAACTGGCTGCGTCCAGAACGGTGAAGCCTGGCAGCTCAGCCAGATGAGCCATTCCCGCGTCGCCGAAGTTCGATCCCTCAACGATCACTCGTGAAACTTTCGGAAGGCCTTTCAGCAAAGCCAGATCGTCGTCATTCGTTTCCGTCTTGCGGAAGTCGGCCAGCACCACATGCCCGTTGCCGTCGACGTCGAGCTTGACCGACTTCTCTTTCAAAGCCGCGAGAGATTCGGCATCGTCGGTGAGTGTGACCTCTGCCGCAGGAGTTGTTTTGCCGGTCGAGGCAGCTCCTCCGGGAGCAGGACCGGCGGTTGGTTTGCAGCCCGAGACAAGAAACAAACCCGCAAACAGAAACAGCGATACTGAGGCTTTCATAGGTCCAGCGATTCCGTGTCAGAGTATTGAGCGAGACGAAAAGAGCATCGCGAAACTCGACTCAACCAAACGCAATTCAGCATTCGACGACGATTGAGTGCGGCTGCAGTCGTCCGTCTCCTGGTCAGGTTAGAAAGGAGACTCTAAGGTGGGAACGAGCCAGATTACCTGCCGCCCGTGATGATCGCAAATCAGAGGCCCGCTCCAGTGACGGTGCGAAACCCGGCTGACGGTTGATTCTGAAATCCGCATTTTCTGATACGTTCACGGCGATTCGTTGGGCGCGGCATTTAAGACTGCTTATCATTCCCAACCCGTTTTGCGTCCCGCCGAATGCATGACAAGTCTCACAACAACCGTCGGCCCACCAACGAAACACACCTCTCCGAAAAAAGGAACATCGTTATGCCACGCAAGTCTACTCGTCGATCATTCATGCAGACCTCCGCAGCCATCGGCGCGGGATTCTGGACCGGACACAGCCTGACACCGGTTTTCGCTCAAAGCCGCAACACTTCCGAAAAGATCAACTTCGCTTCAATCGGCGTTGAAGGGAAAGGTTCGAGCGACTCATCAGACGCCAGCAAGCACGGCAACATGGTCGCCATTTGCGATATCGACGAGAAACGACTTGAGAAAGCCGCCGCTCGTTTCCCAGACGCGAAGAAGTTCGTCGACTATCGAGAAATGCTCGCCGAGATGGGCGACCAGATTGACGCCGTCACGGTTTCGACACCGGACCACAGCCACGCGCCGGCGAGTCTGCTCGCGATGAGCATGGGCAAGAACTGTTTCACTCAGAAGCCCCTGACCTGGTCGATCTATGAAGCCAAACTGATGCGCGACATGGCCAACGAAAAGGGCGTCGCGACTCAGATGGGCAACCAGGGAACGTCCAACAACGGCCTTCGCGAAGCCGTCGAAATCGTCCGAGCCGGCATGCTCGGCGACGTCAAAAAAGTCCACGTCTGGACTAACCGACCCGTCTGGCCGCAGGGAGCGGGACGACCAGATGCCGCGGAAGAAATCCCAAAGGGACTGCACTGGGATCTGTTCCTCGGGCCAGCTCCGGAACGCCCCTACAACTCTGTTTACACGCCGTTTAAATGGCGAGGCTGGCTGGACTTCGGCACGGGCGCCCTGGGCGACATGGCCTGCCACACAGCCAACATGGCGGTCATGGCGACGGACCTGTTTGACGCAAAAACCGTTACTGCCAAGTCGACGGAAATCGGCGAGCAGTTCCCATCGAACTCGACGATCGAGTTCAACTTTGGCGAACGCGCACGCGGCGACGGCAACGGCAACTGGGGACCAGTCGATCTTCACTGGTACGACGGTGGCAACCTGCCATCACAGGATCTGCTGCCGGGTGGCAAGTTCTCATCCAGCGGCTCGATCATTGAAGGTTCTGATCTGACACTCATTTCACCAGACGACTACGGTGCCGAGTTTGCTCTGTTCAAGACGGGAACTGCCGAGCCGGTTTACATCACGTCAGGTCTTCGCGACGAGAAGAATCAGATGCGAAAGCTCGGCATGACGCTCACCGTCAAAGGTGATCCGATTTCCCCGCCAGAGCCGACTTTGCCGCGTTCACCAGGCCACTTCAAAGAGTACGCCATCGCGTGCTCCGGCGGCCCGGCAGCGATGTCAAACTTCAACTACGCTTCGCGTCTGACGCACACCATCCTGTTTGGAAACGTCGCGCTTCGCTCTGGAGAACCAGTCAACTGGGACGCCGAGAAGTTCACTTGCGGGGACGTCGAAACCGACAAACTTCTCCACCGCGTTTACCGGGAAGGTTTTGCGACCGTACCGTCGCTTAACTGGCAGCCACAAGGCTAAGCCCCCTGACTGTCGAGTAATCTGACGACGGGCGGCTGAAGACAATTTCAGCCGCCCGTTTTTTGTGTACGCCCAAGGCGTTTCACCCAACAGCCAGGGGTCAGCGTAGCGCCACCCCTGGAACGTCCGGCAGAATGATGTACGCCGAAAGCGTTCCACAGCCAGCGTCTTGTCTCTGCTGGATTATGCAACCCTTTCAGGGTAGGGGCCAATAGGGCAATCCAGACCTGGGGTGTGCCGCAACGCGGCGACCCCAGGCTATTGAGTAGAACGCCTTCGGCGTAACTCAGCCATTTCGATTTTCCCCGACACCTGAGACACCTTCAGGAATTCACTGCCATGACTCCCTCAACGTCGATGTTCGCCAGGTGGTTTCGGCTGGCGACAGTTACTGTTTTCGTAACGGTGACAATCAATTCAACCCTGGCGTCTCTCGCACACGCAGCCGATCGCCCCAACATTATCGTCATCATGTCAGACGACATGGGCTATTCGGACATCGGCTGCTACGGCGGCGAGATTGAAACTCCGACGCTCAACGGACTCGCGGAGAACGGGTTGCGATTCACGCAGTTTTACAACACAGGCCGCTGCTGCCCGACAAGAGGTTCACTGCTGACAGGGCTGTATCCGCATCAGTCCGGCATCGGCTGGATGATGACGGACCGAGGCCACGACGGTTACCGCGGGGACCTCAACAACAACTGCCGCACGATGGCCGAGGTCCTGAAGCCCGCCGGTTACTCAACCTACGGAGTCGGCAAATGGCACGTCACCAAACATATTGATCCGGACGGCCCGAAGCATAACTGGCCGAGACAGCGTGGCTTCGACCGCTTTTACGGAACGATCACCGGTGCCGGCAGCTTTTTCGATCCCGGCACACTGACACGCGACAACCAGAACATCACGCCGTGGACGGACTCGGAATACAAACCCGAGCAGTACTACTACACGGACGCGATCAGCGACAACGCGGTGAAGTTCATTGACAAGCACTGCCAGCAGGACGCCGACAAACCATTCTTCATGTATGTAACCTACACCGCTGCGCATTGGCCAATGCACGCTCTGGAAAAAGACATCGCCAAATACAAAGGCCGCTACGACACCGGGTACGCACCTGTTCGAGAAGGTCGAGCCAAACGCGTGGTCGAACTGGGGCTCGTCAGCGAAGCCTGCGAACCAGCACCGCTGATCGGGCAGTGGGAAAACGTCGAGCATCAAGCCTGGGAAGCTCGCTGCATGGAAGTTTACGCGGCCATGATCGACAGCATGGACCAGGGCATCGGTCGGATTGTCGGCTCGCTGAAGAAGAATGACGAGTTCGATAATACGCTGATCGTCTTCATGCAGGACAACGGCGGCTGCCAGGAAGGCAACGGACGACGTGGAGACTTCACTCGTCCTGTAGCTGCCTCGCTGCCGAAGATTCCACTGGATCAGATTCGGCTGGATGTCGTCCCGAAACAGAATCGAGCGGGCGTACCAACGTTGACCGGCCCTGGCATCATGCCCGGCCCGGAAGACACCTACATCGCCTACGGCCTGAACTGGGCCAACGTCTCGAACACTCCATTCCGCGAGTACAAGCACTTCGTCCACGAAGGCGGTATCTCGACGCCGCTGATCGCTCACTGGCCGGCCGGCATCAAACGACGTGGTGACCTTGAGCACCAGCCGGGGCACCTGATCGACATCATGGCCACGTGTGTTGACGTCGCTCAGGCTGACTACCCAAAGACGGTCAACGAGCACGACATCAAACCACTGGAAGGTGCATCGCTCCGGCCCGCATTCGCCGGGAAATCGTTGAGCCGAAAAGAACCGCTGTTCTGGGAGCACGAAGGCAATCGAGCCATCCGCGACGGTGACTGGAAACTTGTCGCCAAACAAAACAAACCCTGGGAACTATACGATCTCAAGACCGACCGGTCCGAGACACATGACCTGTCGGCAACAAGACCGGAGCTGGTCAAGCAGCTCGCCACGAAATGGGAGGCATACGCAGCAAGAGCGAATGTGCTTCCGCTCGGCACGTGGAGAGGCACTCCCAGGAAGGCGACCGCCAGCAAGAACGTGAAGTAAGGACCGATCGAGAAATAAGTGCATGTTTTCTGTGAGCGATCCCAAATCAGGCTGTGCCTGACGAAATCAACGGGTGACCACGATACCAGTCAGAGACTGCACTTAATTCCATGTACTGACGTGCTGATCGAAAAACTCACCACCTCTCCAGGTTATCGCGTCATGAATTTCGTCAGGCACAGCCTGACCAGCGAATTATCGAGAGCAAACACATGCAGAAACGCGAACAGCTTGGTGGTCTGACCTGCCGGATCGTCCAACAGGTGGATGATGATGAGCAGCCGGAACTGGTGGTGATACTCTGCCACGGTTTCG
>JAQBWV010000342.1 GCA_027624335.1 Planctomycetota bacterium | reverse complement strand
CACTGAAGAAACTTCGAATGCCGTCAGGCTTCAGGAGGCCGACGGCACATCCAGAGAAGTGCTCCGCATTCAAATCGAAACACTGAACAGCACCGGTGTGTCCTTCATGCCGGAAGGACTTGAGAAGACCATCAACGAGCAGGAGATGGCCGACCTCTTCAAATTTCTCGCGGTCAGACCGTGAAGTGAAACGGTTGGTCCCGCCGACGGCGAAAATCTTCAACATCCGGTCCCGCGTGTTCGTGACTTCGACATTTCGGCTCTGCACATACGATTGCCGCGAGTTGATATGGATCATGCGATGCTTCGCCTGGGGGCCTTCAGTTGCTCCTCATGAACAATTTGTGTGAGAAGTCTCGGCCGCTGACCGATTGAATGTCCCGGAGTTATCAGTCGGACAGATTTCTTTGCCTGCTATGCAGCCTTTCTTTCGAACGCCTTGACGAGCCCGCCGACATACGACTCCACCATGATCTGGTCGAGCTTCAACGTCGCGACTTCATCCGGGTTCTCACGCACTGGCGGCAGGTGGTCGCGGACCATGCTGGAGCGGGCCGTGTTGTGGTACTCGACAAATTCGGTCAGAAGGTGGTCGAGATGCCGCTTGCCGAAGACGATGAACTTGCCCAGGCACTCCACTGGGCGACAGTGACTTTTACGGTGTCGGCGTGTGTTGACGACGAACCTGCTTCGCTGCATCCTTGAAGCCGCCTGGCCACCTCACAGCTCTAATCACAGTTCGTGACAACTCAGTTGATTGAACTGCAGGGAGTTTTCGATGTCTCAGCGATGGCTCGTCGGTACTTTGATTCTGTTGTTTGCCTGCTCGATCGCGATGGCGGCCGATGTCGCTGACCAGCGGTTTCCGGAGCCAATCAGTCTGGATGTACCGCACATTTCGAGTGACCGTACGGTCGATTACTACTTTCCCATTGTCTATGTCCGCGTGCCTCGCAAGGGTGACGACGTGGGCTCAAGGTGGGCCGAGATCGCACATCCCGTGTTGCTCGACGCGGGTGGAGATCTGATGCTGCTGCATCCGGACGGGAGTGAAGAAGTCCTGGTGGCGGGCGGCAAGGGTTCGATCATCGACCCCGTCGTTTCACTCGACGGCGAGTCGGTATTTTACTCGCACATCCACGACATGACGGTCAACTGGGCCGGAAAGTACCCCAAGGCTGGAGCGGACATCTACCGAATCCACCTCAAGACGCGCAAGGTCGTGCGGCTGACACAGCAGCAGTTTACACCCAACACAGGAGCGGCCGACTGGTCCAGCGATTTTGTGTCTCGTGAAGACGGCAGGACGCACCTCGACTATGGCGTCTTCAACACAGGTCCGTATCCGCTGCCCGGTGGCCGTCTGGTGTTTACGAGTAATCGCGATGCATTCCGGCCGCCGAAACACGACGGCCCGACAATGCAGTTGTTCGTCATGGATGATGACGGAAGCAACGTTGAGTGCATCGGCCATCTCAACATTGGCATGGCCTTGCATCCGGTGGTGCTCAAGGATGGCCGCATCATTTTCAGTTCGATGGAATCACAGGGTTTGCGAAGCGGAATTCTATGGGGCCTGTGGAGCATCCATCCTGATGGCACCAACTGGGGCCCGGTCATCAGTGCCTTTGACACCGGAGGAGCGCCAAACGCGTTTCACTTTCAGACGCAGTTGTCTGACGGGTCGATTATCGCTGAAGAATACTACAACCTGAACAACAGCGGCTTTGGTGCCTATTTCAAGCTGCCGCCCAGTGTGCCGGATGGTTATCCGGCGTTTGGCCCTGGATGGCGCGGCGATCCCCGGAATACTCCATTCCGGTTCGGCCGCTTCTACAACAGCAAGCCCAAACTGTATCGCCTGCCGTTCACTCCTTTTGGCCTGACCTCGTTTACTCGCTTTGCGAACAATGGCGAAGGCCCGGCGGATGCTTCTGTGCTCGGCGAAAAGGGCTCTCCAGCGGTGGGGAAGTTCACTCATCCGTCCGCAGCGCCAGACAATCATCTGTTGACCGTTTACACGCCAGGTCCGGCGAATCATCAGAATGGACTCCAGAAACCGGCAGTGGACGGCGGGCTGTATCTGATCAAAGGCGGCTCGCCCATCGACCGTCCCGACCAGATGGTGATGATCAGGAACGACCCGAAGTTCAACGAACAATGGCCTCGTGCCGTTGTTCCTTACGAGCGAATCTATGGTGTCGAGGAGCCCGCCACGATTGCTCCACTGGCCAACGACGGTTCGCTGTCTTCCCATTTGCCCGCCGGCACACCGTTTGGCCTTGTTGGAAGTTCCAGTCTTCTCAAACGGGAAAGTTATCCTGAAGGTGCTGTCTCAGAGTCGACGGTGACTGCCTCATTTGCCGGTACCCAGGATCGCAACGGTTACCAGAGTCTTGATCCCTTCAACACGTCCCAGAATGGTGCTTCGCTGAACTGGTTCAATCAGGGCTCCGACGCCGGGCTCTATGGCAACGATGAGGTCCACGCAGTCCGCATTCTCGCCATGGAGCCAACGACAGACCGACATCACGGGCCGAAAAACGGAAGACTCTTCCATAGCCACGCGATGGAAAGACTTCGCATCCTTGGCGAGATTCCCGTTCGGAAATTCGACCGTTCCGGTGAGCAACCCGTCGACCCGGACGGGAATCCGGACACCAGCTTTCTGGCGAAACTGCCAGCCGACACGGCATTCACATTCCAGACTCTGGATAAGGATGGAATGGTGCTGAATGCTGCACAGACATGGCATCAACTGCGTCCCGGAGAAGTCCGCCACAATTGCGGGGGCTGTCACGCTCACAGCCAGAAGCCGACACAGTTTGAGGACACGTTGGCTGCAACACGTGACTACGCCGTGTTCGACCTGACACAGCGGACACCGCTCCTGTCCGCAGTCGACAAGGACGAATCGAACAAGCAGTGGGATGCCGACAAATCGACCGGGCTGCGTTATGCGGATTCTGGTGTTGTCAACGTCGAGTACTTCCGCGACGTGCAACCGATTCTCCAGCGAAGTTGTGCTGCCTGTCACACGGCGAAAGGCGGCCGGCAGCCAGCCGGGAATCTGAACCTGGACGCCGACGGCGATTGGGTGTCAATTCCGAACAGTGGACGGTGGCCGGGCACCTACTACCGGCTTGCAGCAGACTCCGCAGCGCAGTTCGGCCACAAACCAGTCATACATAACGGGACATGGCGGCAAACCAATGCATCGCGTTACATCCGAAAGTTTCAGTCTCGCCGCAGCCTGCTCGTGTGGAAGATCTACGGCGAACGACGGGACGGCTGGTCGAACAACGACTTTCCGACAGCGGTTCAGCCCGGAGATCCCGACACCCTTCAACTGGCCGGTGAGTCTGTCCCAAACACGCAGTTCAACCGTGACCGATCCGATCTGGATTTCAACCGGAGTCAAATGCCACCCGTTGCCGCAGTAGACGCCGGAAACGTCAAACCGCTCTCTGATGAAGATCGTCGCACAATCGTCCGGTGGATCGATCTCGGGTGCCCGATTGACTTCGACTACGACCCGGCAAACCCCGATCACCGAGGCTTTGGCTGGGCCGGCGACGACAAGCGACCAACTCTGACACTCACCGAACCCATCCCGGGCACACACAACAAAGTCTCGAGAATCCTGATTGGAACGACCGACTACTACTCGGGCCTCGACATGGACACACTCCACGTGACAACCAATTTCACCGTAAACGGCACTCCGGCGGGTGAGAACCTTGGGCCGCGGTTTCGGCGCACGGGTGAGGGGGTTTACGAACTGAAGCTGGAACAGCCTGTGACACCACGTGGGGAGCGAGTGATTTCCGTTTCCATCAAAGACCGCCAGGGTAATACGACGCGGATCGAACGCACATTCTCGGTCGAGTGATCCACCCACAGGGAAACATCAGTCGGCGACAACATTGAATCACATTCAGACCTTGATCGTTCGGAGCCCGGTGCAAAACCACCTGGCTCGGCCGGAACCAGTGGCTGAGGAAATCGACGATGCCGAACAGATGAGCTCCGCCGACGGCGTTACAGAGCCCGCCAAATGCGGTTGCCGTATTGAGATGAAGGGCGCGAGCGACGAGGATGGCTTATCACTAAGACACAGGGACTTTTCAGGGACCTTCGTTAAACGCCTTTGCTCTGCCGATCATTCCTGTTTGCGGGACGCGTGTTGTGATTTCAATATTTGATTCCGCCGACAAATACTCTCGCCGAGCTGCCCTGACTGCCGGCGGAGGTGCCCTCGGCGGGATCACACTGGCCAATCTGCTTTCAGCAAATGCCACAGCCGGACAGAGCGACAAGCCGATCACGACCGGGAAGTCCGTTGTGTTCCTGCTGCAGCACGGAGGCCCGACTCAGCTTGAGACGTTCGATCCAAAATTGAACGTTGCGGACGGCATTCGGACGGTTGGCGGAGCGATTCAAACGTCTGTACCCGGAGTCCAGTTTGGCTCGACACTGAGCCGCATCGCCACACACGCTCACCGGCTTGCGGTCGTGAGGTCGTATTCGACGGGGAGCGCAGGGCACAGCATTCGTCCGCTCATCAGTGAGGCGTCTCGGCAGGCCAATATTGGATCGCTCTATTCCAGGCTAGCCGGAGCGAACAACCCGCAGACCGGGATACCGACGAACGTGGCGCTGTTTCCGAACTCGGTCGACTCGGAGGCACTCGGCCCCGATCTGCGGTTTGGCAAGTTCAGCCAAACCGGCGAGTATGGCAGTGCTTACGCACCGTTCGCTCCTGGGGGCGGATCGGAAATTCAGTCGAACATGAAACTGTCCCTTCCCGCCGCGCGGTTTGACGATCGTGCGGTCCTGCTGTCGGCGCTCGACCGGTTGCGACGACAGGTTGATCAGAGCGGCATGATGGAAGGGCTCGATAAGTATCGGCAGCAGGCGTTTGAGTTGGTCGCCCGCGGAATTTCCCATGCGTTTGATCTGTCGAAAGAGGATCCGGCCACCGTCTCGAAATACGACACAAGCCAGTACGTCGACGAGATGGCCTATTCCGACAAGTCGAACGGCCAGCCTTCCCGGCGGTGGTATCAGAATAATTCTCTGACCCTGGGCAGGCAGTTGCTGCTCGCACGACGACTTTGCGAGGCGGGCTGCGGGTTTGTCACCGTTGCGACGCGATTTGTGTGGGACATGCACGGCGACGCGAACAATGTTGGAGTCAAGCGTGGAATGGAGGCCGTCGGTCGCCCGTTCGACCACGCTGTTTCCGCCTTCATTGAGGATTGCGAAGAGCGCGGACTGAGTGATCAGATCCTGCTGGTCTGCGTGGGAGAAATGGGCCGCACGCCGCGGATCAATAAGAACGGCGGCCGGGATCACTGGGCGAGGCTGGCTCCGCTGATGTTGTACGGTGGCGGCATTTCAAACGGGCAAGTAATCGGGCAGTCGACTCGCGACGGCGGAGAACCACTCGCGGATCCAGTGAACTCCGAGCACCTCATCGCGACAATTCTGCACACGCTGCTCAACATTCCCGAACTGCGACTGCAGTCAGGTCTGCCCAATGGCCTGCTGCGATTCGTGACCTCCGGCGAGCCAATCCCTCGGCTGTTTTCGTGACGTCCAGCGTCGAATGTGAGAATCACGAGCGGCACGGAACTGATTCACCCTGCTGCGTCTCCGCTATGGCAGCATGACTCGCGTGTGGTCAAAAACTCGAACGACTGCGAATTCTGCATGTTGAATCGTCTTGAGATGGCGGATCTCGAACGAATCGTGCTGATGCCCCCGTCGCAGTTGCTCAGATTCCGTTGCACGCGTCGG
>JAQBWV010000048.1 GCA_027624335.1 Planctomycetota bacterium | reverse complement strand
ATGTTGGGGATTGCTGCCCGACCGGATTCAAGTGGCGCGTCTGGAACTACCGGCCGGAGAACACGTCGTGAAACTGACACCGTCCGATCGAAACGGCCCCATCGGCTCCTCCGCAAATCACGCGGTCCTTATCGAAGATGGCCGCAACACCTACGTGATGGCCACCTTTCCGGACGACAAGCTTGTGGGGCAGATTCTTGTGAGCAGTGGTCCCCGCAAGTAAGCCACTTTGCCGAAACGCGACCTACGCCAGGGCCAGCAGTGCGGCGAACATGGCTTCCGTAATCGTCTCGTTGATTTCACTGTTGTCGTCGAAGACGTCATTTCCTGCGCCGCCAGCCAGTGTGTCAGTGCCACCTTCTCCCGTCAGATCATCGTCGTCGTCACCGCCAATGAGGATGTCTCCGCGAGCGCCTCCGTTCAGCGTGTCATTCCCGGTCAGGCCGAGAATCGTGTCAGCTCCGCCCAGCCCGCTGACAATATCGTTGCCGGAACCAGCATTGATGCCGTCGGAACCGCCGTTGCCGATCAGACTGTCGGCATCGTCTCCTCCAGAGATTGAGTCCTGACCAGCACCACCAATGATCGTGTCGTCGCCAGTTTCTCCGAACAGGCTGTCGCGACCGCTGGCCCCTCGAATCAGATCGTTACCGACTCCGCCGCGGATCGAGTCGTTGCCCGCTCCGCCGCCGACCGTGTCAGTGCCTTCCCCGGCAGAAATCGTGTCGTTGCCGGCCTGCCCGAAGATGTTGTCGTTGCCCGATCCACCGTCAATTGAATCGCTGCCACTGCCTCCGAAAATCAGATCGTTGTCGGCCCCGCCTAGTAACGTGTCGTCGCTGCTACCGCCGCTCAACTGATCATCGCCGTCTCCGCCATCGATGCTGTCGGCGAAGTTTGAACCGGACAAAGTGTCGTTCCCGGCACCGCCCAGGATCGTGATGGACACTCCGCTGGCATGTATGAAGTCACTTTTCGTGACCGCACTCAGGTCGACCAGGTTTGCCGCAGCGCTACCATTAACGATAATCGACTGAACGACGCTCGGAGCGACCAGTCCAAACTCGGTATGAGTCGCCCCGTTGACAGTAACGACGACAGTCCCGCTGGACCCATTCTGCGCCCGGATCGTCACGGCTTCGTCTGAGCTGAGATTCACTGTCAGGCGACCTGTGCCCGAGTCGAACAACACGGTTTGCGACAACGGTGGCTCGCTGGTCGGAGTGAGTGCCTGCTGGATCGCGACGGCGCTCAGATAAATCACGTTAGTAATGGTCGTGCCGTTGAAACTTTGTCCGTCGTCGCGGGCGAGTTGTATGTCGATCTGCCCAGATGAGTCAGCGGTGACTATCAGGGCAAAGTTCTCAAGCGGCTGAGTTGAATCGCCCTGCTGGTTGTTGATCTGCAACTCTCCACCAAAGCCGGTTGTCGTCTGCGTAAACGGATCCGGATCGTCACTGCCCTCGCCAAGGATTGTCACCGTCTGGTTTATGTTGATCGGAGGGCCGGCTACGTCGAATTCATCAATGAAGACGTTAAATCTTTCAGCCACAAAGACGTAAACATTGTATTGCTCGCCAGGTATCAGGCCGCTCCAGTTAGCGACGACGGTGTTTGCTGTCGCTTTTGTCCAGCCCCCGACGCCTCCTGCGTCTGTCAGCGAAGGCGAGTGAATCGGCACTGTCGTGCTGTCAGGATCTGAAGTTCCAAACGAATTACTTTGTGAGCTGGTTGGACCGACGGTCAGATCAATGGTCGTGGTCGAGCCGTCTTCGCGGATCAGGTCGCTGAACAGCGTCGCGGTGAACACTCCGTCGCTCCCGTTGATTTCGGTCCAGTTGCGAGGAACCTCATTACGTATTCTGGGTTTGGGATCCTCGTCAGTCGAAGTGGGGTCGGGGTGGTCGAATGCCTGCAGATCCACAGCCACCAGTGGCGGGCGTTCGTCGTCGATAACAGTCGCAATGACGGTGTTGATCAGCAGCCCGACCGGGTAACTGGCATCGGCGCTGCCTGCGACCGTGTGAGTGATCGTGCCCGTGTGAGTTCCTTCGACGTCGGCGTCGTTGAATGCTCGTACGTGGATCGTCAGAGCGGTCGTGTCTGCGGTGGTGACGGTGATCGACGATGAAAACGTTGTCCCGTCGGAGCTGACCAGCACGTCGCTATCGCCGGTGATCGTGATGCTGACGGCACTGGAGGGAGTCGTATTCAAAGCGATCGTGTAAGTGTCGGTCGCCGCTCCGACTGCCGAAACTTCGCCGACGGAAGTGCCTCCGCCGGATTCGTTGAGTGTTGCTCCCGGTGCCGCAGCGTTCGAGGCGATCGTGACGTTCGCGTCTGTGATGTCAAAGAAGACGTTGCCGACCGCCTTCACCTGAAACCTCGCTGTTGTTGTATCAATGTTGGGTAGCGACAGCGTGTGTGAACCGTCGTTGTTTGTTGTGACCAGTAAGTATGGAAATGTCAGACCGCCGTCGGTTGAGAGTCGGATCTCGACGTCGCTGACGTTGATTCCGTTGGCTGTCGTGCCGGCGACGTCCCAGGCGATCTCCTGAACGGCACCGCCGGTCAGCGATGTTGTTGAATTGAGCGTCGTGATCGAAAACGTCGACCCCGTATCGACAACCGACAACAGGACATCATCGCCGTTCGTGCCGCCCTGCTGATCCCGGGCGGTGGCCCGGAAATTCAGCGATCGAGTCGTCGTAGGAAGCTGTTCGCCTTTCGTCTGAGTGCCGCTAAGAATGTCGCTCAGCTGAGGAAACACGCGCGTGAAAGTACCCGAGATGTCAGCTGCGGCCGGTTCGAACGAACGGAACAATGGACTGAAGCCGTTGTCAGGGGCGAGCGGATCGACGTCTTGAGCGGCTCCAACATCGAATTGCTCGAAGTTGTAAAGCACAGTATCTCCATCCGCGTCGGATCCCGTTGCAGTAAGGCTGAAGGCCGTACCCGCCGGAATCGTGTAATTGGCTCCAGCACTCACGACAGGAATCTGATTGACTGCGGATGTGATTGTCCCCACTCCTAACGCATCCAGGGCTTCCAGGTGAGACACCATCTGGTCGATGCTGCCAGCATGAAAGTAAGGGTCCGGGTCGTTCTGCAGATTGTTGCCAACAGGTGGATTGGCAAATTGTGCGGGAAGGATTCCGGCGTACGACATGATGGTCGAGCCGCTGCCCGGCTCGTACGCCGTTGGACCGTTTCTGGCGGAGTCTGGCCCGTTGAACGTGTGCGTCGCGCCAAACTGATGAGCGAATTCGTGAATCGCCAGCAGTTCAAAACTGGTGCCCGTCGGGCTGGGCACGCCGGACGCTCCCTTTCCCTTGATGCCGTTCATGCCGGCTGAGTTCAGCGTTGCGAGGCCTCCTGCCGCAAACGTCCCGAAGACATGACCGATATCGTAATTGGCCGAGCCGATGACGTTATCCAGCAGCGTCTGATTTTGTCCCAGAATTGTGCTGAGGTTCGTGTCGAACGGATCGGCGATACCTTCCCCGAAGATAATGTCAGGTTCGATGATCAGTGCGAGGTTGACATTCAATTCACGATTCAGGATTTCATTGATATCGTTGATCGCGTTAACAATCGCCTGCTGGGCGGCAACACGAGTACCGAAAAACGCGGTGTACTCCTCGGTCGCGGACACTGCCAGACGATACGTTCTCAGTTCGTCGCCGTTGGGGGTCGCCGCCAGCAGCAGACGACATTCCAGTTGTTCAGACTGCCAGTTGCGGTCGCGAACGCGTGCGGGGACGCAGCGTCGCCAGCAACTGCGCAGGGGTCGCGTTCGATTTTTGAACAGACGGCGGAAACTCATGTCGACAATTTCCCAAGGGGATCGCACCTGAGTTTAGCACTCTATCAACAACGAAGTGCCGCTTGACATTGCAGGTTGGGTTCAAAAACAGAAAAAGCCCGCCAATGTGGCGAGCTTTGTCTGCGAAGCGAAGCACTGGAGACGCACTTCCTGTCGGCGATAATTCAACGAAAAGACTATATCTCTACCGAGTGTCAAAGCGTTGCGACTACCGGAGTGGACAGCTCGCGGTTGCCGACTCGAACCCGAGGCGAAGCGGATCCGAAGGAGAGAGATCGCTCAGTACGCGGTGTGAAAGC
This sequence comes from Planctomycetota bacterium, assembly GCA_027624335.1. Lineage (GTDB taxonomy): Bacteria > Planctomycetota > Planctomycetia > Planctomycetales > Planctomycetaceae > JABMPE01. Next base: position 29,984 of record JAQBWV010000048.1, on the reverse strand, counting down.
GGAATAGTCGCGAGAACGTGTCAGACCGGATCGAAGTGCCCATCCGGGTAGACCCGCATTCCCGGACCCACGTCTTCCGGAGGTACCGCGAACATGTGGAACCGCACAGCGTTCGCGTCGACTGTCCCGCTGATAGTCACGTAGGCCTGGCCCTCGTCCACATCAGCGACCGAATCGGGAAACACACTCCAGAAGAACTCGTCGATGTTCTCAAAGCGGGCCAGCAGACGCTGGAGGTCCAACTCGAAAGGCATGGACTGAGTCTGACCGTCACGAGGACCGCCGACGATTTCGGTTGCCCCGAGGTACATCCGCACTACCCAGGATTCCTCTTCCACTCGACAGTCGAAACCAACGCGAGCGATGCCAGTGAGAGGCTCGAAGATGTCAGCGAATTCTTCAATCAGTGCAGTCAGCCATTCGGGACGAGTGTCGCGACGGTTCTGGCCGGGCTGCCAGGATTCCATCTGCTTCAACAGGTGCTGCACAACAAGATGAGAGTGGCTCAAGATGTGAACTCCAGGGGCGAATCAATTGATGCGGATGCTTCTTGTGGATACGCGATTCGAAGGGTTTGAGATGGCGCGGTATTCGCTGACCAGATGAGACCACTCGTAATCGCGTGTCGGGGTGCAGGCCAAGTATCGACCCTGGTTCACGAAACGCGCTGGCAATCGTGTCGAAAAAACCTGGTTGAGGCCCACCCGCTCACCATTGCTCCAGCAGTAGCGGCGATGCGAGTTAGTCCCGGTAGCACCTCAGGAACCGCTCGTTCCCGCCCCGCGTTTCGTGACACTGCGAACGGATATGTCACGTGTGGCCGATTCACAGGCTCCCCGCGCGCGAAGGCGTATCGGTCGGTCAGGTGGGCCGGTGGGCTGCTGCTGTTTTTTCACGACAATGAAAAAAAAACGAAACCCGACTGAAGTCATTCGGTCAGGTTTCGTGGGTTTCAAATTGCCGAGATCCTACAGTCCGGATTCAAGGTATTTGAGGTACGCCTTCGCCACGTTCGCTGACGCAGTATCGCCATCGTGGACGAACAACGCGTACCGCAGACGAAGTTCCTTCTCTGGGAAGAGCAGGTACGGCTGAGCCGGGCGTTTCCTGTTCGTGTACGCCCCTTCGCCAAACGGACTGATCGAGAACAATCCGTAATCGCGAACGTGATATCGAGACGGACGAAAGTTGAGAGGGTGATCGAACAGTGCGACGCCAAATGTCTTGCCGTCAACTTCGCCGCTGTAATCGATCCAGCCGGTTGGTCGGCCCCAGCACTCAGCTGTTCCTTTGGCGCCTTCAGCGTTCTCGACGCGACCGCCCTCTTTTTCCTTCATCGATTCGGCCATGCGAAAGCCGAACAGGCCTTCCTTCGTATCGCCGAACTCGACAGGCTCATCGCCCGATGCCGTAAAGACAATGTCGTAACTCAGCAGACCGTTTTCCCGAATACTGATTTCAGTGGTCTCACGTACGACGGCCTTACCTTCAGGGTCCAGCCAGTCATTGATGACCTGCATTCTGGCTGGGTTTCCTGAAGCGACGGTCAGCTTGACTCCACGGTTTGCGATCTTTCCGTCCTCGGCCCAGAACTTGACGCCGCCGACTTCATCCACGGCGACCCACACACCTTTATGATGAGGATGGTCACCCTGGGTGCGGTCTGTGATGATCGGCCGAGTCAGAATCGTGCCATCGCTTCCTCGGACGGGCCACATGTAAGGCTTCGGTTGGGCGTCTGCGAAGTTGAATGTCGAGAAGTCGCGACCGTTGACAGTGACGGCAACGGTTTTCGTGTCCGGGTTCATCTTCAACTCGACAGCGGCCTGAGTCACCGAAGTAGCCAGCAGACCAACTCCGAGTGCCAGCAGACCCCTGCTGAGAAGCAATCGAACAAATCGAGGCGGGCATTTCATAGAAGAGGACTCCTGAGTTAAGACTTGTGTTATGCAACAGACAGGCTGGAAGCCTACGGAATCTCACACCCGGAGAGAATCGAATCAACCTGGACCGATGCAATGAATTCTGCAGGTTCTCCTGAAGCTTGAGCGGGCTGCTGCCGAAACAATCACTCAGAAGTGTGCTGTGCAATTCTGGTTTACGACCATGTTTGATGTGGAATTCGAACCCGCTCATCCGTAGACTGCGTCGCCATTGACATAGACTGCTGCTTCTCCGCTTTGCCAGACGGTGTTGTCTGGACAAGTCCTGCGGGACTACCAGAGCGAATTTTGAGCATAGACCCTTGGAGGTTTTATGTTCCGTGATGACAAACAGTCTCTACCTCACCCGACCTCCCGGTAGCGTTAGCGCCGACTGGTCGACGGCTTCAGCGGCGGTTTTCGCCCGTGCCGTTTCGCGATTCGTCGAATTTCCCGTCTCCCGGATGCCTCTGGCTCTACTTGGACGTACGGATGCTCGTTCGACTTTTCGATTCAGACTCGCTTCGCAACTGCTCCATCTGACCCGGATAACGCTTCCATTTGTGCGATTGTCCTCTGATTTCAGAACGTGCTTTTGCCCGCCTGGCAGCCCGTCACAGTTGCCCAGGACAGCTCGGCCCAGACAACGACCGGTCCCTATTCAGCGATGATACCTTGCAGCTGAGTCGGCAGAACAACCCCGACCATTCGCCTGTAGACACGTTTCGCTGTTGACGTGCTGCCTTCTGCAGCCTGATCCCGGCTTTTCCGGCTCCAACTGCGTTCCTGGTCTGCACACATCAGCGAAGCCAGGTCTTCTCAATCGGAGACGACTGGACGAGCGGTGTCCTGACAGCCTTTGCGATGTAATTGCGCTGCTGATTCGAACTGACTCGGTTTCTCGACCAGGCGTTCTGTTCTGTGAACTGAAGCGTCCGGGTGCCCGGTTCGTTCCAGGTTTTCCTGAGATGTCTGTTAACCATCACCCAGCCACATAGGGGCAGGCCATGACTTCATTTTCAAATTCCACTGCGCTTCCCGTTCGTATCGTCAACGGCAGTGCAGTTCGCACTTCTCATCCCGTATTGTCGTTTGATCAGGCTCGCGCGCTGTCCAGAGAATTCGGCACTCCAACGCTGGTCGTGTCGAGGTCCACTCTGGCTCGAACCTATCACACGATGAAATCCGAGTTGCAGAACGTCGAAATGTTCTACGCGGCAAAGGCGAACTCCGATGTCAGCATCCTGCGGACACTGTATCTCGAAGGCTCGTCCGTTGATGTTTGCTCCTATCGCGAACTGCAGTCGGCCCTGCTGGCCGGGTTCAAACCTGAGCAGATGATCCATACTCACCCATGCAAGACAGTTCAGAATCTGATGGACTGCTACAACGAGGGAGTGCGTTGGTTTACCGTCGACTGTTCTGGTGAAATTGCCAAGGTGGCTCGTTATACGCCAGACGTGAACGTCATTCTCCGACTGGCTGCGGCTTCGACTTCGAGTCTGATCAACCTGTCAGCCAAGTTCGGCTGTGACCCGGTCGATGCTCCAGCGCTGGCGGCTGAAGCTGGTCGAAAAGGCCTGAGCGTACGCTGCCTTTCGTTCCATGTTGGATCGCAGTGTCTGAATCCGGAAGACTTCCGCACGATGCTGACCAAAGCCCGCAAAGCATGGGATTTGTGTGTCGCCGCTGGTGCTCCGCTGGAAGTCCTCGACATCGGCGGCGGTTTCCCGGCGCCGTACCGGACGGACGTGATGTCGCTGTCCGATTTCTGTCGGCACCTTGCTGCGGCGCTGGATGCTACTTTCGGCGATCTGCCGATTCGCATCATCGCTGAGCCTGGTCGCGGGATGTGTGCCGAAGCCGTCACGTTGATTACACGAGTCGTTGGCAAATCGGTTCGCGGAGGATTGCCCTGGTACTTCATCGACGAAGGTGTCTACGGGTCATTTTCGGGTAAACTGTTCGACTATTCCGATTTCGAACTGGTGGCCGAAGCTGCTGACATTCGCCCCCGTTCCGCCTGCATTGTGGCCGGCCCGACGTGCGACTCTCACGACGTCGTGTCGATCGATCAGGAACTTCCTGAACTGGAAGTCGGTGAGCTGCTGCTGGTTCCCACAATGGGAGCTTACACGTCAGCGAGCGCTTCTGGTTTCAACGGACTGGACATCGCTCGCATCGTCGAGATTGATTAATGACGACAGCTCGAGACCGGGTGTGTATCGCCTCGCGAAACGCACCCGGCTCGCCGCTTTACGACACAGTTGGCGTGGCCTGATGGCAACCCATTCCATTCTCGGTTACTCAGGAGACCTTCGACGCACGAGCCCGCGTCGGCAACACGAAAGCTGAAAACGTCGAATGATGCCAGAACACACGATTGACTTCGATGGACGAATCCTGGTCCTTGGTTGCGGCAGTGTTTCGCAATGCACGATCCCTTTACTTTTGCGGCACATCAATTGTCCACCCGACCGCATTACGGTTGTGGACATGGTCGATAATCGCGAGATGATTTCGGAGGCCATTGCGGAGGGTGTCAATTATCACCAACAGCGGATAACGCCCGAGAACTACAGCGAAGTGCTTGGCGGGCTGTTACAGAGTGGTGATTTGTTTATCGACCTGTCCTGGAATGTTGACACGATCACGATGCTCGACTGGTGCCACCATCGAGGAGTCCTGTACGTCAACACGTCTGTTGAAGAATGGTATCCTTACAGGAAATCCGGAGCGGACGTCACGCTGTACGGTCGGCAGATGAACTTGCGGAAGTTGATCGCCAGCTGGGATATCAAGCGAGGTGTCACCGCTGTCGTCGATCATGGAGCAAACCCCGGTCTGGTTTCGCATTTCACGAAGATGGCACTGCTGGATATTTCCAGGCAGATTCTCGAAGACAGTCCCGACGACAAACGTGTCCCGCAGCTCGAAGCGGCTATGGAGACGGGACAGTTCAATCATCTTGCCATGCTGACGGGCGTCCGCACAATTCATATCAGCGAATGGGACACTCAGATCACTGACGAACCGAAGCGTGCCAATGAGTTCGTTAACACCTGGAGCGTCGAAGGCTTTTACGAAGAGGGTATTGCTCCGGCCGAGATGGGTTGGGGCACTCACGAGAAGCGTCTTCCGCCAGGTGCCAACACACATCGGTCTGGGCCACAGAATCAGATTTTCCTCGACAGTCGAGGAATGCATACCTGGGTGAAGTCGTGGGTTCCCTGCGGGCAGATTTTCGGAATGGTGATCCGCCACGGAGAAGCCTTCAGCATCTCTGACTTTCTGACGGTCTGTGACGACTCCGGCGAAACGATTTATCGTCCGACCGTGCATTACGCTTACTGCCCGACAATTGCCGCGATTGCTTCGCTGCACGAGCTGACTCTAAGGGGTCTGGAACTTCAGAAAGATCAGCGGATCATGACTGACGAAATCGTCTCCGGTCGTGACGAACTGGGTTGCCTGCTACTGGGGCACGATTACGGAGCCTGGTGGGTTGGCAGTCTGCTGGATATTGAAGAAACCCGGCAGCTTGTCGGCGGGCAGAACCCGACGACGCTTCAAGTAGCGTGTTCAGTTCTGGGTTGCGTGTTCTGGATGATCCGCAACCCGGAAGAAGGCGTGAATCTACCGGATCATCTTCCTCATGAGGAGATCATGGAGATCGCTCTACCCTACCTGGGCCCGGTCGTATCGCAATCGACCGACTGGCGACCTGTCCCGGAAGACTCGGTCAAGGACTGGGACGACCTTTGGCAGTTCGAAACGTTTCTCGTGAAATGAGCGGCGTGACGGTACTTGAATCGTTGAGAGCGCCGAGGATGACGCGGAGAACGCAGCGTTCCTCAGCGGTTCAACTCTGTGATCTCTGCGATTTTGCTTGTCCTGATGAATGACCTTCACGAGATTGTCCAATTAAACGTCATTCGAGACTTCGGACGCAGCGGAATCCAACGTTGCCGCCAGAACTGTCGGGCGTGTTGCCAATCCGAGCGGATAGCCGATACCGGTTGCAATACGAATCGTGGCAGAGGTACGAGCCGCCTTTCTGAATCTTCTGTGTTCCAGTCGGTGGCCCTGTCGGGTTAATGACAAGGTCAGTGCGAATCCTGTGGTAGGCCGGGCTGAACCAGTCCAGGCACCACTCCCAGACATTGCCGACGCAGTTGTAAAGGCCGAAACCGTGCGGCTCGTAGGTGTCGACAGGGCATGTTCCTTTGAATCCGTCTTTGCCGGTGTCCTTCTTCGGAAAATCTCCCTGGAAGATGTTGCAGCGAAACTTGCCGCTTCGAAGTAGCGAGTTTCCCCAAGGCCAAATCTTCTGTTCGAGTCCTCCGCGAGCGGCGAATTCCCACTCGGCTTCCGTCGGCAAACGTTTGCTCGCCCAGTGACAGTAAGCCAACGCATCGTTCCATGAAACGTGAACGACAGGATGATCAGGAATGTCATCGATGTTTGATCCAGCTCCGGTTGGCTGTTTCCACGATGCATCGGGAACGGCGAGCCACCACTCCAGTCCGGCGACGGCTTTCGTCTGTTGAAGTTGCTCCCGTTGTTTCCTCGGAATATGGAGTTGAAAGACGAACGACCAACCAAAGCGTTCGGCCTCAGTGACGAAGCCTGTTGCGTCGACAAACTTCAGGAATTGCTCGTTTGAAACGGCGCAGGCATCGATCAGAAATGAGTTGACGGACACCTCGCGTACGGGACCTTCGCCATCCTGCTGCCAGGTTTCTTTCCCCTCGCCGCCCATCAGGAAATGGCCGCCAGGAATCACGACCATGCCTTCGTCAGTGAGTGCCGGGCCAGCGGTATCGGCGAGGTTCTCCAATGATGCCAGCGGCATGAAGACGTCAATTGAATTCCGACTCGGCGTACAGCAAGACTTCGGTTTCATAGCGTTGGACTCGTTCATTCGGCGGCGGCGATCTGACTACGGCGCCAGGCGTCAACGTACTTTTGAATCCCGTTTCGAACATGTGGAGAGGCACCTCGAACGATGGTCTGAACGTCGCTGCTCAGAAACAGGTTCTGCTTGTCGAGGCCGGTCTGGCGATGGAAGACGAATGCCGCCTGCGCTGCCGTCGCTTCATCGTACCTTTCGAGTTTCTCCAGCAGGGCGTCGATTTTTTCGCCGCTCGCTCCGTTCACGTATTCGGCATAGTCGCGAGCGGACGAGCGTCGGCCATCGCCGTCCACGTCGAGCCACACCGCACCGCTGCAGCCGAGCGATGTGGGTTCAAAGTCGGGAGACGTTGGCTGGTAGGGTAATGCCGTTTTCCAGTGAGGGCCTGTGATGCCTGGGCCAGTCGCGATTGCCACAAGATGCACGTCGTGGTTCGGACGAGCGATGACCCACTCGGTTTGCCAATTGAAACTCTGTGCTGGTGTGGACTCCTCAGGGGTTGACATTGTGGACTCACGAATCGGGACGCCGTTGGCAAAGAGTTGCAATCGCGACGCCGTCGTCCAGTGCGGCCCTTGAACACTCACGTTAACCTTCACCGTGTCGCCACCAACTCGCGCGAGTTCGCCTGGCCCGTAGCGGTCGTTGACTGTCAGCTTCGTCAGTAATCCGTAACTGACCATCACCCTGCCCTGCACAAAGCTGTCAACAGCCTGCTCGACATCGATGTTGCCAGGGTCGCGGTCGTCGCAGCGGATGTAGGTGCGGCCTTGTCCAACGAAGTGACGCGACACGTCGTGCGAATCGCTGCAGCCGACCGGCGTGATGTTCAGACCTCGATTGAGCATGGTCATCCAGTCGCGAAACATCTGCATGATGTCCGTCTGGTTGGCAGACGAGTTCGCCGTTTCCATCGCGTTCGCTCGGAAACGCCAGCCTTCGATATTCTCTCCGACGGCGTCGTTGAACAGTGCCGGACCAAACGGACGAACTCCCGAGTGAATGTCCCGCGCGTGATTCAGAATGACGACCTTGACGCCAGCCACCTGATTGATCGAATCGGCGATCTCGTCCCAGTCGGTCAGCTTGTGATCGGGAAGTTGGGCACCCGGAGTCACGGGAAAAACATTGAAGTGCCCCACCCTGGTCGTGACTTCGTTTCCAATGACCGGCGTGAAGTAACGAGCGACTCCGGCTTCTTTCGCGAACGGTCGGTGATCGATGAAAACGTTATGGTCCGTGGCGATGGGCAGTTCGATGCCCTCGCCAGCCAGCGTCACCATCCGCTCCTGCACGGTCGAGTCACCATGCCCGGAATGAGTCAGCGTATGAACGTGCGTGTCGCACGCCACCCAGCCCTCTGTATCGACTTCCCGTTTGATTGAGAGTGACAGTTGCTGTGTCGCGTTTACAGGAATGCTGACGTCTTCTGCGGCAAGCGAGTATTCGAAGCCTCGTCCAGCAAGAACGCGGTAGTCTCCGGCGGGCAGGAGAATTCTGACGGGCCGGTTCGCGGCGTAGACGGTTCCGGGACGGAAGGCGACCTGCTTCTCAGACTCAGCCAGACATTCCTGGAGGCTGCCGTCGGAATTCAGAATGGTGATACGACAGGGGACCGGAAGTTTGTCGGTGCCCTCTCTCAGGACTTCCAACCAACGCTGTTCCAACGCGACTCCTCGTAACGGCTCTCGGCTGAATTTCTTGAGCGCGTCAACTCGACGCAGGTATTCACGATCGTCGTCAGGCATATCCGCGACTCGGATTAACAATGGTTCTGTGACGGTGACATCCAGAGTCGCCTCGCTGAGTAGACCGCGTTTCTTTCGGTCCAGCAGTGTGATTTCTCCGACTCGAATATCGTCAGGTGAACGGCCTTTCGGACATTCGATGGTGAGCGTGTTTTCTCCGTTCTTCACCAGGTCGAAGCCGACTTCGTAATAAACGCGCATGTCATTTTCGTTGATGTGCAGTTTGCCCAGGGACTCACCGTTCAGGCTGACTGTCCAGGTTTCTTTGACATCCTGCTGCCTCAGCGAAAGGCAGCGTTCGCGGGCAGCGGCTTTTGCTTCGAATTTCAATTCGAGCTTTGTGGTTTCGGCCTGTTCGGGAAACGTTGACCACTCGCGCGGTTCGATCTGGCGGAGATGGTGCAGGCGACTTGTGAGTACGATGTCGTCAGCGGAGGCCGAACCGGATGAGGCAGCGGTCGTCAACGCAAAACCGAGCCCGGCGAAAAAGGCACATAAACTTCGCGTCATTTCAATGTTCTTTCGTAACGGTGTCGACAGCAGAGATTCTCGTGGGGCGACAGGTCAGACTCTGCCTGACCTACGACCAATCGCAGATGGGTGATCCTACGCCGGTTTCACGATGCTCACCAGGTGGAGGAGTGGCGAACGGAGTTCTGATGCTCGAAACTATCGCTCGCCTCGTGCGTGTTCAGTGCGAGGTCTAACTTTGAAATCCTTACGAGATTGCACCTGGAGCACCTGATGAACGGACGGAAAACCACGCTGGTAACAGTCACGGCAACAATGATGTTGCTCGGGTGCGAATTCGATTCGGCGGCCGAAGCAGACCATGTCCGCGACCTGCAGACTCGGGCCATCGGATCCGGGAAAGCAGACTGGGGCCACTGGGGTTCGCATACCGACAAATACTCGAGCTGGATCAGCCACTCGAACCGCTTGATTCCGATTTACTCGTTCGGAATGGGACTGGAATCGGTTTCGGGAGAAAACAGCCCGTACCGTTCGGTGGAGAAACTGGAACGACTGTTCGGGAGCGTTCCATCAGGCACGATCAATCCGGAAGCTGAGTATTTCGATCAGACCGACGTTTACTCGCTACAGGGGGCCGCTGCGGCGAGCGGGAAGAAGCGAATCATTCTGTTCGTGTTCGATGGCATGGACTGGCAAACGACCTGGGCAGCAGCGGTCTACAAGTCGGGAGCGGTTCAGTACCGGGATGGCCGAGGGAAAGGGCTCGCTTTTCAGGACTATTCCGGAGCCGACACAGACTTCGGGTATTTTGTCTCGTCGCCACATAACGACGAGACGGACCCCGATGTGAATACCCAGAAGCTGCGGAAGCCTGCGCACACCTCTTCGGGAGGTTATTCGGCGAGATTCGGTGGCGAATTCCCCTGGTCGAAGCCGCTGGACCCTCTGTATCACATCGGGAAAGGGCGAGAGTTTCCACACGTGTATGCAGACTCGGCGTCGAGTGCGACGTCTCTCTGCGCAGGAATCAAGACTTACAACGCGGCGATCAATGTGGACTCAACCGGCAAACAGGTTGAACCCATCGCCCGGCAATTGCAGCGGGAAGGGTTTGCCATCGGCGTCGTCACCAGCGTGCCAATCAGTCATGCGACGCCGGCATCCGCTTACGCGAACAGTGTTCATCGAAGCGACTATCAGGATCTGACTCGCGATTTGCTCGGTCTGAGATCTGTATCGCATCCGGCGAAAGCTCTGCCGGGCGTCGATGTGCTGCTGGGAGCCGGCTGGGGAGAAGATCAACAGCAGGATCCCGGGCAGGGTCAAAACTTCAATCCTGGAGACAGTCCAGACAATCGCTACCTGGCTGCAGACGATTTGAAAGCGATCCGTGCAGACACCGCGCGACCGTGGACGACGGTTCTTCGTGAATCAGGAACGATCGGTTCGAAGACGCTCGCGATGGCCGCAAACCACGCCGTTGATAGCGGTAGTCGCCTGTTCGGTTTCTTCGGCGCTCGTAAAGGACATCTTCCGTTTCAGACGGCTGATGGAGACTTCAATCCGACGGTGAGTGCCGGGCCTGCTCTTGGGGGCCTCTCCCTGCCGAGACCCGCTGAGCAATACTCGCCGGCAGATATTGCCGAAAACCCGACGCTGTCCGAAATGACCAGTGCGGCGCTGCAGGTTCTTTCGTCACGCTCCGATCGCTTCTGGTTGATGGTGGAAGCAGGCGACGTGGACTGGGCCAATCACTCGAATAACATCGACGACTCGATCGGGGCGGTACTTAGTGGAGACGCCGCGTTTCAGACGGTGACTGCCTGGGTCGAGGCTCACGGCGGCTGGAACGACACTGCGGTTCTCGTAACGGCTGACCACGGCCATTATCTCGTGCTGGACAAGCCGGAAGTGCTGGTCGAGAAATAGCGACCTCGATCGAGCGTCACGTTGGCGCGTCTGCTGTCGCGATCGGCGCCACTGCATGTGCCGCCTGCGAAAGCTGGCTTGACGATGAGGGTTGTAGCGGTCCGCAAAAGTGCGGCGGTCAGGTATCACGCCGATCGTGTACTCGACGTTGCCTCGTCCAGCAAGTACGGCGCACTGCTCACGAATGTCGCCAAACGAGTTTCCGAGTTGACGGTCGGTCACGCGAATCCCGCGATTTTCGCTACAGCCGGCATGATCCAGACCAGACGGAACAACTCGTCGCCGTTTGATTATTACAACCGATACCACTGCGGGACCTGAAATCCGTCTGCGATTTCCAGGGTGTTTCGCCAACGATGGACGGGAGATTGAGCCGAAATCACTGGTGTGTTACCCAAACTGCCGCTGTAGAGCGGGGGCACTCCTGACTCGGGTCGGAACACCCGGATTCACAACTGGAGTGACTCACCATCGTTTCAGATTTCAGACTTTGAGGAGATTCCGGGAATGAAGTGTACGACCCTGACAATCGCGTTCATGGTCGTGGCGGCGAGCCTCAGCAGTGCGTCTGCTGGCTTGTTCGATCACGGTCCATCGTGTTGCGCACCGGCTGCATGTGCACCGGCTTGTGCTCCACGAGCTGCCTCTTGTGCAGCACCTTGTGCACCAGCGTGTGCACCGAAAGCGGCTTCGTGTGCCGCTCCTTGTGCCGTAGCTTGTGGTCCAAAGGCTGCTTCCTGTGCAGCTCCTTGTGCTCCTGCTTGTGCTCCGAAGGCTGCTTCCTGTGCAGCTCCTTGTGCTCCGGCTTGTGCCCCAAAGTGTGCATCATGTGCCGCTCCCTGTGCACCGGCTTGTGGCCCAATGGCTGCTTCCTGTGCAGCTCCTTGTGCTGCCAAGGCTTCGTGCTGCGAAGCTCGCTCTGGCTGCTGCGAAAAGAAGTGCTGGAGCCTGCCTAAGCTGAGCCTGCCGAAGTTCTGCATGCCGAAGCTTTGTCTGCCGAAACTGCCGAAGTGCAGCCTGCCTAAGCTTCGTCTGCCAAACCTCTGTGGCCACAGCTGCAACAGCTGCAACAGCTGCGGTGCTTGCGGACACTAATCGATGATGCTTACCAGCCCTCGACTGCCTCGGCAGCCGAGGGCTGTTTGCGTTCCCCCCATTTGGCTGCCTGTCAAATTCTTTCGAGTTCTCTGGCAGCACTCTTCTGGCGTTCGCTGCGACTCACATCGAGTACGTCGGCTCGCGACAAACAGACTCATCAAGACCACACGGCGGCTGATCAGCCTTTGATCAGTCGCCGTTTCTCATGCGCAGTGCCTTGCCTGCACGATGTCGGATGCTCGCCGCAACGAGCGTGTCCCGTGTGCGGTGTGACGTTGATAAACGTGCGGCCAAGCTGCAATGCACTCGCTGTCACACAATTTGTGAGACCTGTTGAGAAGGTGGTCGCGGCTGAGTTCAAGGTGTGCGATTCCCCTCGCAATTGCAGGGGCTCATTCGCTGATCAGATTCAGCGTCTGCCAGAGACTCGGGTCACTGGCGAACGGAAATGCCGCGTCGACTGTCAGGCAGTGGTCGCCCAGTTCCGAATCACGCAGCATCGCGTAGAAGCCGAGTTGCGATGACACGTCGGGGTCAAACCCGTTGAGACATTCACTCGGCAACCACGCTTCGATGAAGTATCCATCGGCGCGACGTGCTGAGCGAATCTGGAATGCGTCCGGAGAGAAGATTGGTGCTTCTTCGGCCGCGCGAGCGATCGGCAGCTGACAGATGACTGAATCGACACCGTCTCTGCCCGCACCGTTGGGCAGCAGGCAGAAGTGATGACACAGGCGGTTCGCACGGTGAATCGCCTGTGTGTTACGTGTGTTGATCCAGATTTGGACCGCATCGGTGGCGTCCGGACGATCCACGTTCGACACAGCGGGATGCTGCTTGCCGGAAACTTCCGCAGCAATGGCGAGCCCGTTCGCATTCCACGCTGCCGACAATTTCAATGGACTCCCGGACTCGCCGAGTTCACTGCCAGGCCAGAAGATCTGGCATTCTTCAGAGAGCTTGAGCAGCTGCTTTCCGCGCCGAGGCAGACCGTCGACTCTCTGCACAGGCAGCGCGAATCGAAAACTGAACGTAGCCGGAATGACTGAATTCATCTGCGATTTCACCTTGGGTTTCCGTGTTGAAAAAGTCCTGTCCAGCAGGAGAGAGTTCAAGAACGGATGTGGCAATCAATGTGCGGAGAACGGGTTTCTGAGATTTGCACCGCAGAAGTCGACCGAGTGACAAACGGGGAATCCGCAGAGAATTCCTTTGGAAGGAAGATTCTGCAACTCAGGAGTGGCAACCGCCGCCGCCGCAACCGGGTTTTCCGCAGCCGCCGCCTTCTGGTTCTGGCGGATCGATGAACGGGTAAAGTTCGATGCGGTCCAGACCGTGGCGTTTAGCGATGTCCGTGACGAGCGGGCCAGCATCCGGGTTCGAATCGCCCAGGAAGTAGAGCACGGCGGACTCTCCGTCGAACAGGACTTCGCCGTCGACGATCGCCAGGTCGATGCCTGACTCAGCAAGTACGCAACTGCATTCTTCGATCAGGAGCAGCGTCACTTCTCGTGATCGAGGTTCGTGGCTGGTGACTTCGTCTGGCGCGGCCAGTCTCACAACTTCGCCGCCAGGCTTGTCGCTGTTGTTCTGGGCGGCAAGGTCTTCGGGCGTGGAGAGAATCTCGCCGACCTCCTGACCTCGGTGAGTCTGCAGGATGACCCGGTCACGATGTCGGCACTCAACTCGGTCTACATTTCCGAAGACTCCGATCCAGCCGAGCGACCCGTAGCGGACGAGGTATCGGTGAATGCCGTCGTCGACGTTCGTCGCCAACGAGGTTTTCTGAGGCAGCGTTTCGCGGTCAATCTCGACGGAGCCGTTGTTAACCCGGACGGCGAGTGTGGCGACGGGCAAAGACGAGTTCGTCAGCCCAGCGCCGGTCCTCAGATCAAACTTCCAGTCATGCCAGGGGCACGTCACGGCGCCGCCATCGACAGTTCCGTTTCCGAGTGACGCTCCTTTATGCGGACATCGGCCTTCGATGGCGTACAGGGCGCCGTCCGATCGAAAGACAGCGACTTCGACGTCGTCGACGAAAAACTTTGCTCCGGAGTCGGCAGCGATGGTGGATTCTTCAGAGATGGAAACCCAGTCTGGCATCAGTTTTCGATTCGCCGAGGTTGGAAGGCAGAGTGGCTTGAGTCGGTACTGTACTTACCAGGAGAGATCTATGCCTCAATCAGCGACCCACAGATAAATCCCGTTTGATCAACCTGACACTTGAAGGCAAGGGTCACTGAGTAACGGGCAAGCCTTTCCTTAATCTCTGCGAGTCCTCTGCGATCCTGTTTGAATAATCTGGATCTGCGGATGGGTAACGGGGCAATTTATTTCAATTAAAGGGATTTTAGCGATTGTGCCGATAACCAGAGGGACCGGGGGCCGCCTGCGCGATCACCGGGAAACGATTCGTGGCGATCGACCCGGTTGTCGTTTGCAACTCACTCTCCCTGGCAGCAAGAAGCATGTTCCGAATTCTCGCACTGACAATCAGCCTGCTGCTGCCTCTGGCTGGCTCCGGCTGCGCCATTGTCGAGATCGGCATGCGGAATCCGATCGTCGGGCTGGAGACCGTTGCCATCGCTCCATTCTTCAATCTAAGTCAGGAGCGGTCTGTGGATGGCCGGGAATTCGCTCTGGCGTACTACTCGGAACTGCAGAAGGTGCCTGGTTTCGAAGTGTTGCCGGTTGGTGTTACCGAGCGTGCGATGGTCGAAAATGGCATTTCGTTGTCCGGGCCAGAAGACGCGATTCGGCTGGCGAAGATTCTCGATGTCGATGCCGTCGTGGTCGGAGCGGTCACTGATTACGACCCGTACAATCCTCGAATTGGCCTGAAAGTCGCGTGGTATTCGCCTCGCCAGTGGCTATTTCTGCCGAATGAAGACTCGCAGGCCTCGTTCTTTCATCACTCGACTGATGGTTCGACCAGGCGACCAGGACGACCGAAGTACGGAAATCCGAGAGCCCAGTCACCAGATAACTCAGATGACTGGCTGTCGGCGAACAGCCGTCGCACGACGAAAATTGAAGATGGGAACTGGGAACCCATCACGGCTGCTCCAGAACTCAATCCTGACGACCTGCGGCTTTCCGATGCCGCATTCTCGCAGACTCACGCATCGCTTCCTGATAACGCTTCGCTGCTTGTTCCCGTGGAAGCTGTAAGAACCACTGCGAAAGCATGGCCGGCCGCTTTGCCAATGCCCGCAGCCAAACCGGTCAGGTCTGGAATCCATGAAACGACGAGCCACCTTGAAACTGTGCCGTATCCGGTACCTGTTCCACCGGCCGAACCAGCTCCGCCGGCGAATACCGAAAAGGTCATCCCCGTGCAGGCCGTCGGCCCTGTGCCACCTGTCGAGTTTCAACCGTCACCGGCTGATCAACCGATAACGCCGTCAAACGCTGCTGCGACTGCCGGGCAGCCTGCATCAAGCGACCCGTCGCTCGACAACCTGTTCAACAGACACCTATCGACTACGCAGCCCAAATCTGTTCAAGGTGACACTCCAAATCCGTTAGTTCCTGAGATTGCCGATCGACCGGGCTCTCTGCACCTGTCGCGGCTTGCCGCTGCGCAGCCTGAAATCCCATCTGACGGTGATCCTATCTTTCAGCCACCGTCGTCAATGGCAGCGCCCTCACCGCCTGACAGGTCCAGTATGTTGCCTGTGATGACAACACCGCTGTTTCCACCGCAGCCGTCGGAGTCGGAAGTGTCGTCAATGCCTGGTCCTCGTTCGACCGTTCCCGGCTTGGTGTATGACGAGCAGGTAGTCATGGCGCCGACTGAATTCGACCCGAACGAACCTCTGATGGCGTACGTCCGTTTGTTCGATGCGACAGATCGTCGTCTGATCGCTCGACTGTCAGACTATCTGGAACTGACCGGGCAGTTGCGCAGTGGCAACCTTGAGGCATACATGAAACGAAGCGAGTTTTTTCGCAAATTCACGGCTCATGTAATGATTTCAGAGATGCTTTCGTTGCACGGAGGCGAAGCTCGTCGGCAACTTGTCCTGAAACCCCGAAAATACCGCTGACCGAACAGGCGATCCGACCAACCGCAGCAGCTGTCGGAACCAGACTCAAGCAGCACGATCGGAATCGTCGAAGGTAGGGTTCACGGAACAGTCATTCCAGAACCGTCGCCGACGGTCATGACAGACCGCAGCACGGAAGCACGCGACGAAGCACCGAGGAGAGACCATGCAGCGAAGCATGAATGTACTTGCACTGGTGAAGGATTCTGAGCGGTACGTGTTTCTTTACGATGAAGAAAGTGCCGCTTCGCTGCTGCAGACTCTTGGCAAATATGCCGCCGACAAGAGCCTCAGCTTCACCTGGTATGACGCGGCGGTTCTAAGTCAGAAAGTACGGAAACTGCGACAGGAAGCCGAGACTGAAGAACGCAACAACCGACTCCCCGAAACCGCCTGGTAAGACAGGCTGGCGAGTTCGCCAGATATCGAATTATTGAAACGCCAGCCGGTGGTTCCCGATAAGAACTCTGGCTGGCGTTTTTTCGCGTCGCCTCACTGCCGGCCCGTCAATGTAAATTCTTTCGTGTAATTCGGTTCTTTCGTGGTTGTCCTCCTGCATGACTTCTTCAACCACGAGGGGAACGCAAAAGGAGTTGTTGATCCGGGTCGATGATGTTTCGAAATGATTTTCCATCGCGCTGTCAGACAAACGATTGAGATCTCATGGAACAGGCAATTGACGGGTTCCTGCGTTACCTGAAGATCGAGCGGAACTCGTCCCCGCTAACGGTGAAGTCGTACGCGGAAGATGTCTCAAGTCTGCTGGCGTATTTTCGGGATCGAGTGGGCTATGTCCCGCAGGCGAAGCAGGTCAGCGTTGGGATGTTGCGAGGGTACGTCGCTTACCTGCATGAGTGTGACTACGCGAAAACGACGGTCGCCCGACGGCTGGCGTGCCTGCGCAGTTTGTTTCGATTCTGTCTGCGGGAAGAGCTCACAACATCGAACCCGGCGCAAGCTCTAAGAACTCCTCGAACCGGACGAAAGCTGCCGAACCTGCTGTCGGTTGAGCAGCTCGCGACGCTACTGGAAGCCCCGCCAGCGAATGAATCAGCAGGACTAAGAGACCGCGCGATTCTCGAAACGACTTACTCCGCCGGGCTCCGAGTCGCCGAAGTCGTCGGCCTGGATGTTGGTAGCTGGGACCGCGACGCCGACGTCCTGCGAGTACTCGGCAAGGGTCGCAAAGAACGAATCACACCGCTCGGCAGATTCGCCGTCAAAGCGCTGGATAACTGGATGGAAGTTCGACAGCTGAATCCTCAGAACAAGGACGGCAATCCGCTGTTTCTGAATAAGTTCGGTCGCCGGCTGACGACGCGCAGCATTGGTCGCATGCTCGACAAGTATCTCATGCTGACAGGCCTCGACCGACAATCGACACCGCACTCATTGCGGCACAGTTTTGCCACGCACCTGCTCGACGGAGGCGCCGATCTGCGCAGCGTTCAGGAACTGCTCGGCCATAAAAGTCTGACGACGACGCAGATCTACACCCACGTCAGCACTCGCCGCATGCAGGAAACCTACGAGCAGGCACATCCACACTCCGCAAAAAATCACCGCTGACAATCGATAACCAATCGCGTCACACGACTTCCAGCGGGATCGGATTTCCCTTCGACAGCGTGAATGGTCGGTTCTGCTGGTCGTGAGTTTCCTGGTGGGGATCGATGCCTAAGAAGTGATAGATCGTCGCCACGAAGTCGGCTGGAGTGGTCGGGTTATCGGCGGGGTAAGCTCCCATTTTGTCGGACGCCCCGTAGACCTGACCGCCTTTGATGCCCGCTCCCAGAAAGCTCACTGTGTAGACGTCGGGCCAGTGTTCACGCCCTCCGTTCTTCAATGTGACTTTCGGAGAGCGACCAAACTCGGCCGCAACAACGACGAGCGTCTCCGCCAACTGACCAGTTTTTTCAAGATCGGTGACCAGCGCGTACAGCGCTTTATCCTGCGCCGGGATGAGCTCTTCTTTCAGCGCTGAGAAATTGTTCCAGTGCGTGTCCCAGGCAAAGCCGTTCTTACCCTGAGTTCGCTGCCAGTTACATTGCACAAGTCGCGAGCCAGCTTCCAGCAGTCGTCGGCCCAGCATGACCGACTGGCCGAACAGGTTGCGTCCGTAACGTTCCCGCTCGACCGAATCGACCGACGACAGGTCGACCGCGTCGCGAACTTTCTGCGAGCTGATGACCTCGACCGCTTTCGTCTGAGCCTGACTGATGGACTGAGCAAGATTACCTTCGCTCAGATACTCGGTCTGACGGTTCAGCTGGCCGACCAGGCTCAGTCGTCGCCGGATGGCTGCGGGATCTTCCAGCGGAAGCAGCGGCAGATGATCGAGTCGGAAATCATCATCGTTCGGATTGCCTGCCGTCAGCATCGGGTCGTACTTGCCGCCGAGCATTCCGGCGAACTGACCGACTCGGCGTCCACCCGCTACATCCATTCGGTGCGGCACAATTACGAAGGGAAACATCGGGCCGTTACCTGGAGCCAGCTTTGCCACGCAGGAACCCAGATGGGGCATGTCCTGCCGAGACATGTTGTTAGCATCGGGTACGCTGCCAGCAAAACTGGTTCCCGTAAACATCTGGTAAGAACCACGAGCGTGATCGTTGTGGTCATGGTGCATCGACCGGACCAACGCCATGCGGTCCATCAGTTTCGCGGCACCCTGACAGTGCTCACCGAATCGAATCGTTGGAGTCGACGTCGCGATCGTACCGAACTCGCCACGAATTTCCGGTGGCGTGTCCGGTTTTGGATCGTACATGTCATGCTGCGGGTTCGCTCCGGACAGATAGAGGATGATGCAGTTCTTCGCTCTTCCGAAGCCTGGTCCGCGTCCTGACGCGGGTGCTGCCGACACCGACCGGCTCAACAGGCCGGGCAACGAAATTCCACCCATCGCGAGTCCGCCAACCTGAATCATCTCGCGACGATCGATGCCACTTCGCAAACCTGGGCCAAACAGCTTGAGCATGTACATCTCCAATGCAGCCCGGTCCAGCAGTCTCAGCCGGGCACGAGCGAAGCAGTATCAACAATGAATCAGAACAACATACAGGTCCGGTATCGATAAACAAATGCCGATTCGTCAACATGAACGATCACCAGATGTTCCGTTAGACCTCAATCCCTGTCGGGAAACCATATGGTCGATCGAAGTCCACTCTACCTCATCATTAGCGCCGTCGTTCCGGCCATCGCCATACTGACAATGAGCGGTCGGGTCTCGGCGGCACCGTTCATCGAGGAAATTGACCCGCCCGTGTTTCGTCGAGGTGCGGTCACTCGCACCACGCTGCGAGGTGACGACCTGCGTCAGGCTGTTGGAGTCTGGACGTCACTGCCGACAACATCGGTGTCGAGTTCAGTCGTGTCGTCGAACCTGTCGACAAGCGGCCCGAACGAAGTTGTTCTGGACATCACCGTTCCGGCTGACGCTCCACTGGGATTGCACGGTCTGCGACTCGCGACAAACAGCGGATTGAGCAACGTCCACATCGTACTGATTGACGAACTGCCGCTGACCCCGGCAGTCGGCGACGTAAGAGTTGCGGGCAAGTCACTCGATGTTGATCTGCCCTGCTGCCTGACGGCCCCGTGCCAGCCGGCGTCCGTTGACCGATACGGCATCCACGTCGCAACTGGTCAGACAGTCGCGTTCGAAGTGGTTGGCAGCCGCTTTGGCAAGGACTACGACCCGCTGATCACCGTCCGCGACGAATCCGGTCACATCGTCGTGCAACGCGATAATGATCCCGGTCTCTTTTACGACAGCCGCTTTGCGCACACATTTGAATCGTCCGGCAGATTCATCGTGGAAGTTCGAGATGCGCGTTACGACGGCAACGAATCCTGGCATTACGTCCTGAGAATGGGCGACTTTCCAGCGGCCATCGTCACGATCCCCTCGATCGTGCAGCCTGGAATTATCGGGACGTTCTGGCTGCCGGAAGTTTCTGCCGAGCGGTTCGCGCTGACCGTGCCCGGCAGGCCGAGACTGCAGTCGTACAATCAGGAAGTCCGAGCGTCAGCCAGCGGAATGGCCACGTGGATCCCGTTACAGTCGACCGCGCTGACGGATCACTCACTCGAATCCGAACCAAACGATGAGCCTGACGAAACCGCGACGATGGCGGTCGTTCCTGGAACGCTCAGCGGAGTTCTGGTCACTCCGGGGGATCGTGACTGTTTCGCGTTTTACCTGACGAAAGGACAGACGCTCGATTTCACGGGAGTATCGCGCGACATCGGTTCGGCTGCGGATCTCGAACTGGTGATGTACGCCCCTGGTGCCCCTGATGCTCGCGAAGTTCGCCGCATCGATGAAGTTCCGCTTCGAGTGGGAAACCGCACGATTCAACTCGAAGCACGGTTTTCGTACCCTGCGAACGTTGATGGTCTGCACTGGCTGATGGTCAGCGACCTGGTACGCGACGGCGGACCGTCATTCTCTTATCGCATCGACGTCACTCAGCAGGAGCCGGCATTAACACTGGCTGCTGACGTCAGCCGCCTCACGGTTCCGCAGAAGTCGTGGCAACCGTTGCCGCTCACGGTCACGCGACAACGTTTCAGCGGCCCGATCGAACTGGAGTTGATCGGCGCTCCGCCGGGTGTTTCTCTTGAACCATTAAGCATCCCCGAAGGCGTCAACCAGATGGTCTGTCGGATCGTCACGACGGCCGAAGCACCACTGGGTATTTCCACACTCGAAATCGTCGGTCGCTGGAAATCTGAAGATGGAATGAGCCATGCGGAAGCGATCGTCTCAGTGCATCCGATGATCGATCGGCAGCTCATCAACAAGGATCGCATCCCGTACTCGTTGCAGGATAACCAACTGCGACTTCCCCCGTCGCTGACTTCCCGTTTCGCATTGATGATTACGTCACCGCCCCCGTTCACGCTCGAACTGCCCGAAGAACTCATCGTCCTGACAAAATACCAGACAGCCAGTTTTCCGATTGCGACACAGCGACTCGTGGGTGCCGCATTTGATTCGCCGATCGTCTTCCGGGTGACTGGCGGTCAAATTGGAACCGAGGATCAGGAACGCGACAACGTGTTCGCACTCATCCCCAATGCCACCGTCAGCGAGCCCACGGTCGAAGGGGTTTTTCACAACCGGATCAACACTCGATACGAGAAAGCTCGAGTTGACCTGACAGCCACCGCCGAGTTTGCCGGCCACGAGGTCACGTTGTTCCGGACATTCGATCTCGACCTGCGCAGCGCATTCAAGCCAACATTTGAACCACCAACGGTTACGGTTGAACCGGGCGGCATGGCGACTTTCAAAGTGTTTCCCAACCGAACTCCCACATATGACGGCGAAGTGACCGTCGTTCCGTATTCGAACGATGGCCTGATGACGTTTCCCGAAAGGATCGTCATTCCGGCTGGCCAGCCGCACGTCGAATTGAGTATTCCAATTCCGACTGATCGAACGCCAGGGCGAATCAATATCCGTTGCGAGACAACAGGCTACGTTGGCCGATACGAAGAACAGCTGCGCGAACCCAACCTCACGATTGATGTGAAAAAGTCTCCATGAACAAGTTGCCTCTCTTCATCGTCTGTGCGATCGCTGTTCCAGCGGCGAATGCGGCATCGCCAGTTTCGCGCATCAGCGTCGCACCGAAGCGGATCGAACTGGTCGGTTCCCGTGCGCAACAGCAGTTACTATCGACGGGGCACTTTTCAGACCGGACTGAAGAATTCGACCTGACCCGCGAAGCTCGCTACGAAAGCCGATCGCCAAACATTGCCGTCGTGACTTCTGACGGACTCGTTCTGCCGCGAGGTTTCGGTACGGCAGAAATCGTTGCACGCTTTAACGGTTTTGAAGCGAGTACGGCGGTGACGGTGCGGGATTTTGGATCAGCCGATCCGATTGATTTCAACACGGACGTCCTGGCGGCACTCAGCCGGGCCGGATGTAACTCCGGAGCCTGCCACGGATCGCCACAGGGCAAGAACGGGTTTCGGCTTAGCCTGCGAGGTTTCGATCCGGCACTGGATCACATCACTCTGGCTCGCGAGTCGTTTGGGCGCAGAACGAATCCGCAAGCTCCGGACGAAAGTTTGATTCTCAGAAAGGGTCTCGGGCAGATCCCACATCAGGGAGGAATTCGATTCCGATCGACCGACACGACGTACCAGGCACTGCGGACCTGGATTTCAGAAGGCTGCCTCGTCAGTGCCCGACCACGGACACTACAGCGTCTTGAAGTGATCCCGAACCAGCGACGACTGGCGGCTGAGTTTCCGAAACAGCAGCTGATCGCGATCGCCCACTTCGACGACGGTTCGACACGCGACGTCACTGATCTCGCTGTCTTCACCTCGAATGATGACGCCGACGCTGCGGTGTCGACCACTGGGCTGGTTGAGTTCTCAGGAACGGCGGAAGCAACTTTCCTCGTGCGCTATCTTGGGCAGATTGTCGGCGCTCGACTGACGTGCGTGCAGCCGGACGATCACTTCAAGTATCGCTCGCCACCGATGAACAACTTTGTCGATGAGAGCGTGTTCGCTCATCAACGGGATTTGCAGATTCTGCCTGCCGAACTGGCGACCGATCAGGTGTTTCTGCGGCGTGCCTTCCTCGACACGATCGGCACCGTCCCCACAGCCGAAGAGGCGGCTCAGTTTCTCGATTCGAAAGAGCCGGACAAACGGAGCAGGCTGATTGATCAGCTGCTTCAGCGAGACGAGTTCGCCGTTTTCTGGGCGATGAAATGGGCCGACGTGATGCGAGGCAGCGACGTCACCATCAGCAACCGAGGGGTTCACAGTTTTCATCGCTACCTCGTCGACCGGTTCCAGCACGACCGACCATTCGACGAGTTTGCCAGAGAAACACTTACTGGCCTGGGGAACACGCTGAACCGGCCAGCTGCCAACTTTCATCGCGTCGCCCGCACTCCCGAAGACGCTGCCGAGGCGATGTCGCAACTCTTTCTGGGAGTGCGCATTGGCTGTGCGAAATGCCACAACCATCCCTTCGAAGCGATCACTCAAGGTGACTACTACGGGTTCGCGGCGTACTTCTCCCGAGTGAAGTTCAAAGGGCAGCAGTTCATGCGCGATGACGAGATTGTGTACCTCGATCGACGAACGGAAGTGCGACACCCGGTGACAGGAAAGAATGTCGAGCCGGTGGCGTTTGGCGAATCGCCTGGCGAACTGAGCCCGGACGACGATCGTCGTGAGAAGCTCGTCGATTGGCTGCTGAAACCCGACAATCCCTACTTCGCTCGGTCCATCGTGAATCGTCTCTGGTTTCATGTCATTGGCCAGGGGATCGTTGACCCGGTTGACGATTTTCGCGATACGAACCCGCCATCCAATTCAGAGCTTCTCGATCAACTGGCGGTCGAATTTATCAGTCAGGGCTACCGGATCAAACCGGTATTGAACGCGATCCTGAATTCGAGCACGTACCAGCTCAGCGCGGAGCCAGCCAGCCAGCAGTCACCGCGTGCTGCTGCTCCTGATCGATACTTTGCTCACGCGCAGATTCAAATGCTGCAGGCCGAGCAGATTCTGGACGCGATCTCATCCATCACCGGCATCCCTGAAAGCTTCCCAGGGTTCCCGCCCGGCACGCGAGCGATCGAACTGGCAGGTGGGACGGTCGACCATTCATTCCTGATGGCTTTCTCGAAACCAGTCCGCGATGCCACGTGCGAGTGCGCTCGTGATCCGGAACCGTCGCTGAGCCAGGTGATTCAAATGCTCAACAATCCGGCCATCGTCAACAACATTAAGTCACCGAATGGACGGATCAGCAAATGGTTGTCCGCTGGAAAGACTGCTGACGAGACCGTCGAATTGATTTATCTGACCACCGTCAGTCGTCGTCCAACGCCTCAGGAGCGGACACTGATCGCTGAGCACTTGAAGACGCTGCCTGACATCAGCACAGGACTGTTCGACGTGCAGTTCGCACTGCTGAATTCGAACGAGTTCCTCTTGCGGCATTAGTCGGTGTTTCACGCACCCTGTCGCTCACATCGACTTTCTCTGAATGTGGCGTTCGCCGGTGCCGCCTGGTAGTGCACAGCGTCGTTGGATTCAAGCATCGAAGTTGATCATATTTCCGCGGTGATCGTCGAGCGGTTGGTCAATGGCAGCGGGTTTAGTGATTGCATTCGCTGATGTTTCACCGTCAGCCGTTTCACTGGTTTCGTCGGAGCCCGATTCCCCGTCGTTAGATTGGCCGCTGGCCGTGAAGAATGCGTCAGCGTCACGATCGCCCGAACGCTCCGTCTCTCCAGCGCCTGCGAGATTTTCTGAGAAACTGGCGTGGTCTGCCGCTGTCGATCGATCCGTGGAATTGGCACGAGCGGCATCTGTCCCTTTCGTGCTGTTGAGGTTGCCGGCGTAGGGGTTGATCCCTGGGCCAAAGCCCGCTGAGCCAATACCACTCATCGTTGCCCTCACTTTCGGTTGGTTGACCGGTCGGCGGACGTCGCTTCGCACCATAATTCATGGGGCAAGCGGTCGCGACCGGTGCCATGACGCGACCGGGGTCCAGCTTGATCGATTCTCGCGGAACCTCGTCCACAACTGTCTGTAGTGATTCAATCAACACAGAGGCAAGGATGTCGATCGTGAGGGCAATTCTCTACGCAGTGTCGCTCCACGGAAGTCTGTCGAGCTTTCGGTCGCTCGGGGCGATTTAACTATTCTTCGGCATCCGGGTTCTTCCCGGATCGTAAGAATCCTCCCCTGTTTTGGTGGAATTTCGTGATTCGTTGTCTTTCGATGAAGTGTCGAAAAATCGTTCCGCAGCTGTCGGAACCCATTCTTAAGCGAACGCTGAAACTGCCGGGCAGGCCGATTAACGTGTCATTTCCCAATCGCGTCTGACAAATCAGGTTCACTCGATTGAGCAGCGTAGCAATCGTTGTGATTCGCTGTTCGCAGTTGTAGACTGGCTGACCTGTTTTCCGAAGCCTCACTTTTGAAACACATCAGAACAAGTGCGGCCTGTTTTAACCGAGTAGTTGGTAATGAAACACGTTCTCTCAGCACTGGTGGTTAATCAGCCAGGCGTTCTGGCCCACGTTTCAGGCATGCTGGCTTCGCGCGCTTTCAACATCGAAAGCCTCGCTGTTGGCGAGACCGAAAATTCTGAGTTCTCGCGAATCACTTTCGTCGTCAGTGGCGACGAAAAGGTACTTGATCAGGTCCGCAAGCAGCTCGAAAAGATTATCACCATCGTGCAGGTGATCGATTTCTCGGGCAAGGAATTTGTCGAGCGGGATCTCATGCTGATGAAAATCAGTGCGTCAGGACGTCAGCGTAGTGAGATCAAAGAGCTGGTTGATATCTTCCGAGGAAGTCTCGTGGATGTCAGCGCGGATCACGTGATGATTGAAATTTCAGGCCCTGAGCGAAAGCTGGAAGCCTTCATCGACCTGATGCGACCGTTCGGGATTCTTGAGCTGGTTCGCACAGGTAGAATCGCTCTGCTGCGGTCGAACGAGGAAAACGTTGACGTCGAAGAACGGGCCGCGCACGAGGATCCGACCGCCGCCTGTTAAGAGCACGTGGAGCAGGTATTCATTCCTGCGGTTAACCACGACCCTTGCGAGATTCTGGCGGGTTGCGAGCCTGCCCCACGTTCCCGGTTTGCGGAACGCCGTCTACTTCTAACAATGTCTGAAAGACCCAAGCCATGCCAGTCACGATTTACTACGACGACGATGCCGACCTGTCACTTCTAAAGAACAAGACCGTTGCCATTCTTGGGTACGGCAGCCAGGGACACGCTCAGGCTCAGAATCTGCGAGACAGCGGATGCAACGTAGTGGTCGGCCAGCGCAAGGGAAGTCCGAACTACGATCTGGCAGTAAGCCACGGCTTCGATCCAATGTCGGCTGCCGATGCAGCGAAAGCGGGCGATCTGATCAATATTCTGCTGCCGGACGAAGTTCAGGGCGACGTCTATAAGTCCGACGTTCTGCCGAATCTGGAGGCCGGCAACGTGTTGATGTGCTCGCACGGGTTCAACGTGCATTTTGGCCAGATTACGCCCCCCCAGGGCGTCGATGCGGCACTTGTCGCTCCGAAAGGACCTGGCCACCTGGTTCGCTCCGAATATGAAAAAGGCGGCGGCGTTCCTTCACTGATCGCGATGTACCCCGGTTCGTCAGACAGCTCGAAGCAACTGGCACTGGCTTACGCCAAAGGCATCGGCGGAACTCGCGGCGGCGTCATCGAAACAACGTTTGCAGAAGAAACCGAAACGGACCTCTTCGGCGAGCAGGTCGTGCTGTGTGGCGGCGTCAGCGCGCTGGTGAAGGCCGGATTCGAAACGCTCGTCGAAGCGGGCTATCAGCCGGAAATGGCTTACTTCGAGTGCATGCACGAGCTGAAACTGATCGTCGACCTGTTCTATCAGGGTGGTCTGAACTACATGCGTTACAGCGTGTCGAACACAGCTGAGTACGGAGATTACACGCGCGGACCGCGAATCGTCGGCCCGGAAGTCAAAGTCGAGATGAAGAAGATTCTTGAGGAGATTCAGAGCGGGCAGTTCGCTCGTGACTGGCTGCTTGAGAACAAAGTCAATCAGGCGTCGTTCAAGGCCATTCGCCGTCGTGAACGCGGCCATCAGATCGAAGAAGTCGGTCGACAACTCCGCAGCATGATGACGTGGATCGACTCGAAAGAAGTCTGAACCGGCCTCTTGGAGTAGCACAGTTCTGGCTGAGAATCCGCTCAATAAGTCGTTTCCAGAGGATTGCTGGTCACTTCCTGCGGAAACGGAGCACATAGAACGCGGCGAGTTCCGATCGTTGATTGGAACTCGCCGCGTCCGCGTTTCATCGTCCTGTTCAACCAGGTTTCTCTGCTTCGCTGGACAGAGATAAAAGAAGCCCACTCACGCGAGCGGGCTTCGGGGAAAGCGAATAAAGATCGTTCGACGTCGGAAAGCTTAGACCTGGTCAAGAGCCTGCTTAAGGTCGTTAATGATGTCTTCAGCGTCTTCCGTTCCCACCGACAATCGAATGAAGTCAGGAGTCACGCCGGTTGAAGCCTGCTCTTCCAGGTTGAGCTGCTGGTGAGTCGTGCTCGACGGGTGAATGATCAACGACTTGCTGTCGCCGACGTTGGCCAGGTGCGAGAACAGTTTCACGGCATTGATCAACTTGATGCCGTTGACCTTTTGCTCTTCGAGCGTGTTACCGTTGATCCCGAACCCGAAGACGGCTCCGCTGCCCTTCGGCAGGTATTTCTTCGCCAGGCTGTGGCTCGGGTGAGACTCCAGACCAGCGTAGTTGACCCAGGAAACTTTTGAGTGGCTTTCCAGGAACTGAGCAACGGCCAGAGCGTTTTGAGTATGCCGTTCCATCCGCAGGTGAAGCGTCTCCAGTCCTTGCAGGAACATCCACGCGTTAAACGGGCTCATGCACGCACCGAGGTCTCGCAGACCTTGAACTCGTGCCTTAAGTATGTAGGCCAGATTCAGCGGTCCGAGGGCTTCAAAAATCTTGAGACCATGGTAGCTGGGGTCCGGTTCGGTCATTTCGGGGAAACGACCGTTACCCCACGGGAATCCGCCCTTTTCCACGATGGCTCCACCGATGCTGGTTCCGTGACCACCGATGAACTTCGTCGTCGAGTGAATAATGATGTCTGCGCCGTGCTCGAATGGGCGGCAGAGGAATGGCGAAGCGAGAGTGTTATCGACCATGACGGGAACGCCTGCTGCGTGAGCGATTCCGGAAATCGCTTCAAAGTCCGGCACGTCGCAACGAGGATTTCCGATCGTTTCGAGATAAACAGCTTTGGTCCTGGCGTCGATCGCTGCGCCGAATGCTTCCGGGTCGTCCTGATTCACAAACTTCACGTTGATGCCCATCTTCGGCAGCGTGTAGTGGAACAGGTTGTAAGTCCCGCCGTAGAGGCTGGTGCCGGACACGATGTTGTCGCCGACTGAGGCGATATTGAGGATCGCCAGGACCTCGGCCGCTTGACCCGACGCCGTTGCCAGTCCGCCCGTGCCACCTTCGAGTGCCGCGAGACGCTTTTCGAGAACGTCCGTCGTCGGATTCATCAGTCGGGTATAGATGTTGCCGAATTCAGCCAGAGCGAACAGGTTGGCGGCGTGGTCGGTGTCGTTAAAGACGTAAGACGTCGTCTGATAAAGAGGGACCGCTCGGGCGTTAGTGGTGGGGTCCGGTTCCTGACCAGCGTGCAGGCAGCTTGTTCCAAATCCATATTCGTCGCTCATCGTGTGCCTCCTCAGGTTTCAACAGTTAATCGACTGGGAATCTCGATGTGTAAATCGAAATCAGGGTAAACGGAAAAGAGCGGCAGCCGCGAACAGGTCGTGGCGGCGGGTATTGACCTCTCAACCCACCCTGCGTCGCAGTTCGTCTGATTTCACATTCTGCAGCCCATTCCAAGGCTGGATGCGGCAATCATTGTGCAACACTTTCCAACATTCAAGCGGGAGCGCATTACATAGCCGAAAGCCGTTCTCAGGCTTCCACTGCTTTCAGAAAGCTGCATCCGGCGGCCATCGTCGAAGCACATTGGATCGCTTCGAGAAGCTGGTTATCGGTGGTGCCGAGGTCGCGACTCTTCGTGACGTGGCCTGAAGTGCAAGGCTTGCACGCGTTCAGGTTGCTGATGGCTGTATTGATCAGCTCGACCGTCGTCTCATCCAGCGACGTGTTCATGAAGGTGTGAGCCCGTAGCCCGACAGACATTCCGCCAAAGACTTCCGAACCACTCATGTCTCGAAATTTGAAGAACGAGTTGTACATCGCGTTCGTCGAAGCGACGGCCAGAACATCGGCGACCAGTCCGTCGTCGCCGCCGAGCGACTTCAACCGTTTCGTGAAGAAATCGAGCCACACCGTGCAGCCGTAATGGCCGCTGACAGCCAGGCCAAGGATCGCTTTCGTTTTCGCGTCCAAAGCCCCGTCCGTGTAAACGAACTTTTTGAAGTTCATGTAAAAGTCCTGCAGGAAGGCTTCGACACGACCGTACGTCAGAAACGGTTCGGGCACGGCGTCGGCTTCGAGCATTTCTTTGATGCGACCGTACGTGCGTTCGAGTTTGCCTTCGGCTTCCGATTCGGGCAGCGGCAGAATGCGCGACATGAAAGAACTCCGATACCTATGAAAAACGGCAGGCCGAAGTGAATCAGCCTGCCGTGGCAATTTCGTGATGAGCAACGCAGGGCCGGTTCTCACCGGCCGACTCATCACATTACTTTTTTCGGCCGGTAGGAACCGGCCCTACACGACCATCGTTAGTTAATGGTCTCGTCGCCCTTCTTCCAGTTGCAGGGGCAGAGCTTGTCGGTCTGCAGAGCATCGAGGACTCGCAGAACTTCATCAACGTTTCGGCCAACACCCAGATCGTGGATCGAGATCCAGCGAGTGACGCCTTGCGGATCGATCAGGAAGACGCCTCGCAGCGCGATGCCCTTTTCTTCGATCAGGACGCCGTAGTCTCGCGACAGGTTGTGGTTCGTGTCGGCGAGCATTGGGTAAGCCATGCTGGCCAGATCGTCGTGAGCGTCGCACCAGCCTTTGTGCGAGTAAACGCTGTCGGTGCTGGCTGTCAGGACGACGCAGTCACGATCTTCGAACTCGCCAAGGGCCTTGTTGAAGGCGACGATTTCCGTCGGGCAGACGAATGTGAAGTCGAGCGGGTAGAAGAACAGGCAGACCCACTTCCCATTCAGGTCCGCAAGCTTAATCGTCGAGAACTGGTCGTCGGTGCCATCTTTGGTGCGGTCGTAAGCCTGAACGGTGAAATCTGGAGCCGGCTGGCCAATCTGAACTGTCATTGCAAAATCTCTTTCTGC
>JAQBWV010000341.1 GCA_027624335.1 Planctomycetota bacterium | reverse complement strand
CGCAAACTTTTCTTTGGAAAAGCGAACTGTGCCGCCTGTCACGCGGGCTCCAATTTCTCAGACAACTCCTACCACAACATCGGAATCGGGATGGACGCGAAGACGCCGGATGTCGGGCGAGTCGCTGTCAGCAAACTGGGCGGCGATACGGGTGCGTTCAAGACGCCGACATTGCGGGAAATCGCGCGTACGGCTCCCTATATGCATGACGGGAGCCTTAAGACGCTGGAAGAAGTCGTCGAGCATTACGCCAAAGGCGGCATCGCGAACGAATGGCTCGACGAAGAAATTTTCGAGTTGAAACTTAACGATCAGGACAAAGCGGACCTGGTTACGTTTATGAAAGAGGGACTGAGCAGCCCCGACTATCCGGACCACAAGGCACCAGAACTTCCGGAGTGATCGTGTTCGACATATGACGTAATGCAACGCACAGGCTGTGCGTTCCTGTTGAATCGAGCGTGGAGGAGAGCTGGAGCTTTCGTCCACAGAATGAAATTTCCCATGCAGAAAGAGTTCACCATGCTGAAGAATCGTTTTGCCACTTTGTTTGGCGGTTTGGCGATCGCTGCTGCGATGAGCGTTTCGGCACAGGCAGCGGATCCGAAGTCCGAAGTCGTCGCTGACGGTCTTGACAACCCATCCGGTGTCGCCGTGCAACCGGGCACCGGACACGTATTCATCGCCAGCCATGCCGGAGTCCACCGTCTGGATCCGAAGACGGGCAAGCTGACGGCGGAAGTGACCGGCTACCCGGATCCAACTGACATTTATGGCAAGGGGCCCAAGTACGCAATTGGACCACTGGGTCTTTCGTTCCTCGATCAGAATACGCTGGTCGTCGGCGGTGGTAGCCGGATCGACGGAGAAGAGCTGGTTCGAATTTTCACGGTCGGCAACGAAGCGGCTGCAGCTCCTCAGAGGGAAGACGCAGCAGCGAGGACGTTGGGACCGATTCCGGCCAGCGATCAATCGGTCAAAGGTGAAGGCAACTTTTACGGAGTCGTCGCCACAGCTGAAGGGATCTTTGTCACCTGCAACGGCGATGACACCAAAGGCTGGGTTGCAAAAGCGACCGTGAAAGATGGCAAAGTCGGGAAGCTCAAGCTGACAATCGCCACGAAAGAAGCAACGGAGGTCGACGCACCAGGTCCGATCGCTGTAACGAAATCAGGCAAAGGCGTGATGGTTGGCCAGATTGGCGAAGTCACTGTGCCAGGCGACAGCCTGATCACGATCTACTCAGCCGCTGGAAAGATGCAGAAGAACCTGACGATCGGTCTGAACGACATTGCCGGGATCGCCTGGAGTCCGGCTGGAAAACTGTTTGCGACCGACTTTTCATGGGTTGATGCGACACAGGGTGGCCTCTTTTCCGTTTCACTCGGCATGAAAGATGCCAAAGCAGCAACGACAAAGAAGCTGCTGTCTCTCGACAAGCCAACAGGCATCGCGTTTGACGCTGAAGGAAATGCCTACATCGCCGTCTTTGGCACCGTTTCCGAAGGAAGCGACAAGCCTGCTGGTCAGATTCTGAAAGTCTCCGGGCTGTGATCAACAGCCGAAGATTCTGACAGATTCACGATACCGGTTTGCGAGAGCCCGCTCTGTATTACAGAGCGGGCTTTTTTCGTATTTCGAGGCAATCTGCTGCTAACTATTCAAATCGGGAACTTTCGGACAACCAGTGCATCCATAAGGAAGATTTCAAGGGCTTTCTGATGGCCGCAGACCGGCGATGCGGTGTCTATCAGGACAAGCAGGTATCCAGCGTGGAGTTCCAAGCGATTGCTCCCACGATTTGCGGGGGAAGCGGTTGACCGTTAGCGGTTATCACGATGTGATGGATTGCAAGAGCGACTGCGGACTGTCGTACAAGCTCGTTTTGTTTGAGGATATTCAAAATGTTGTCTGCATTCTGGTGGAAGAAAACTGCCGTATCCCGTCGCCGATCGTCCGAATCAATCCGGGCCGCGGCCAAAGGGCGAGCTGCAGCGAATGTCGCTGTCTGGAACGCTGCGGAAACGCTGGAAGACAGAGCGCTACTGACCGTTAACGCTTTGTTCTTCGCTGGAGAACTGGACATTTTCGCGACCGTAGACGACAGCATTACCGTTCGAACGAATCCGTCCAGCCCCCAATTCGTCCAGGTTCTTGGTAACGGTGTGGTTGTTTCGACAGTGCAGTCGGTGAGAGCCGATCAGATTTCCCGCATTGTGATTGATGCCGGTTCCGGAAATAACGTCATCAACCTGACGGGAGTCAATTCGGCGCAGTTCACCGTGCTCAGCGGTGTGACCGTCGATGGCGGAGACGGAGACGACACGATCTTCGGAACGGCGAATCTCAATGACACGCTGCTGGGTGAAGACGGCAACGACTCCATTACAGCCGGTTCTGGTAACAATCGAATTGACGGCGGAGACGGCAACGATCAGATCGACGGCGGCAGCGGCAACGACACTCTCAACGGCGGCAACGGCGACGACAACGTCGTGCGTGGCAGCGGCAATGATCGCATCGACGGCGGTGATGGATCCGACACACTGTTCGGCGGCGACGGCGACGACACCATCACTGGCGGAAACGGAGCGGACCTGATCGAAGGTGACGCCACCGGATTCGCCGATCAGGGAAACGATTCGCTTAGCGGCGGATCCGGCAATGACACCATTCGTGGGCTCGCTGGTAACGACACCATCAACGGCGAAGGTAATGACGATCAACTCTTCGGTGGGGATGGAAACGACGTGGTCATCGGTGGCGGCGACCACGACCTGCTGTTCGGCGAAGCCGGCAACGACACGCTGACTGGCCAAAGCGGTCGCGATACGCTTGAAGGTGGCAGCGGCGACGACAATCTGGATGGCGGTACCAACGACGACGTTCTGCGGGGAGACGACACGTCCGGAGTGTTCTCCGGCAACGACACGCTGAATGGCGGAGCTGACGACGACACGATCTATGGTGGCCTGGGCAACGACAACATCATTGGCGGCGGCGGAAATGACTCGTTGCTGGGTGAGGCCGGCATCGACACGATCAACGGTCAATCAGGAAACGACACAATCTTTGGTGGAGCAGGCGACGATTCACTGCTGGGCGACACCGGCAACGACTTGATTTTCGGTGACGATTCGCTCGGACTCGACACCGGAGATGACTTCGTGAATGGCGGTGGCGACAACGACACACTCAATGGCGGCAACGGAAACGACAGCATTCTCGGCGGCTCCGGAATCGATGTCATCAATGGAAATGCTGGTGCCGATACGCTCGATGGACAGGGTGGATCGGACATCATCAATGGTGGTTCCGACGATGACCTGATCATCAGAGGACTCGGCGACGGGTCAGACACGGTGGCCGGTGGAGATGGCGGCGACGTACTTGAACTCCGCGGTGAATCCAGCAATGACACCGTGACTGTCGGACGCAGCGGAAGCCAGCTTACCGTCACTGAAGGTGGCGGAACCGTTCTGGTCGGGAATGATATTGAGCGAGTCGTGATCAACGGGTCCAGCGGCAATGACACGTTGACAGTTGGCTCTGTCGACGGCGTTGTACCGACGGTGCTTGAAGTCAACGGCGGAGCGGGGACGGACACGCTTTCGGCCAGCGGAGCGTTACTTGGAAACGTGCTTCTGATCATGGACGGTGGCATCGGTAATGACACCATCATGGGCAGCGACGACCGTGACACCCTGCTTGGCGACGATGGCGACGACATGATCGATGGAGGCCCCGGCAACGACAGCATCGCGGCCGGCGACGGTGACGATTTCGTTTCCGGAGATTCCGGAGACGACACTGTCGATGGAGGTTTTGGCAACGATCAGCTCAATGGTGGATCGGGAGACGATTCACTGATCGGCGGCTTTGACAACGACACCCTGGTCGGCGGCAGTGGCAATGACGCGCTGATTGGGGGATTCGGAAACGATTTTCTGAACGGAAACAGCGGCGAGGACACGATGAACGGTGGAGCGGGAGAAGACACACTGCTCGGCGGTGCCGGTGATGACTCGCTGGATGGCGGCACAGGCAACGACAGTATTCGTGGTCACAGTGGAAATGATGCGATCAAAGGCGGCGACGGCGACGACACGATCCTGGGTGACTCCGGACAGGACACGATTCGTGGTGGAGATGGAGGAGACACGATCTACGGGGGAGCCGGAAACGATTTGATCAACAGTGACAATGGAGATGACTTCGTTAATGGAAACGAAGGTGACGATGTCATCCTGCTGGATGACGGGAATGATCGTGGAATCGGCGGCTCCGGCGCAGATTCGATTCTGGGCGGCGATGGCGACGACACTATCAACGGACAGGGTGGGACTGATATCGTGGCAGGCAATCAAGGCACGAATTCGTTCGCTGACTTGAGCGAAGTTGATGAAAGTCTGACGCTGAGCCTGGCCGTCCTGAATGCTCTGAATATTTGAAACTGCCTCTGTGGAACTTGCGGGCTGGTTACTCTTCGTAGTGGTGCTGTTCTACGCTGGTCCAGCTCTGGTTCTAATGCCTCGTCGAACGTTGCGGCGCATCGCTTGCCGCTCTGATGAACCTGCAACGTGGCCGCTGGTTTCCGTCGTGATCGCTGCTCGCGACGAAGAGCAACGCATCGGTCCGGCGATAGCCGGGCTGCTGGCTTCGGACTATTCAAGTCTGGA
Organism: Planctomycetota bacterium; assembly: GCA_027624335.1. Taxonomy (GTDB): domain Bacteria; phylum Planctomycetota; class Planctomycetia; order Planctomycetales; family Planctomycetaceae; genus JABMPE01. Next base: position 1,126 of record JAQBWV010000341.1, on the reverse strand, counting down.
GATTATTCTCGCGAATGACCGGTCAACCGATCGAACGGTCGAGGTCGCCACAGCCAGCGCGGCCAGTGATTCACGATTACGGATCCTGACCATCAGCAGCGTGCCGGAAGGCTGGCTCGGCAAGACCAACGCCATGTCTCAGGCGGCCGGTCTGGCGAAGGGTGAGTTTCTGCTCTTCACTGATGGAGACGTGCAATTCGCGCCGGACACGATTCGGCTTTCCATGCGTCATGTACTTGGTCGAAAGCTGGACCACTTCTGTTTGTTTCCGTCGATGGAAACCGAAGGCTGGGTCGAATGTGTGCTGGTGTCGTTTTTCGCGATGCTGTTTTCGTTTGGGACCCAACCGTGGCTGAGAGCATTCCGTTTCCCAGGCGCGTACTACGGAGTCGGTGCCTTCAACCTGGTGCGTCGATCAGCCTACGAAGCAGCCGGAGGTCACCACGCCATTCGCTTTGACATTCTGGACGACGTGAAACTCGGCAAACTGTTCTTCAACCAGAGAGCGTCCGCCGATTTTCTGATTGCAGAGGACTCCGTGCGAGTTCGCTGGCAAACGTCAGCCTGGCAAGTGATCCGAGGTCTTGAGAAAAACGCGTTTGCCTCGATGAGTTATTCCGTCACGAAAATGGCAGCGTTTTCTGTGTTCTACCTTTCCGTATTCTTCTCCCCGTTCGCGGCAGTGTTTCTTCTGCCGCCCAACGAGGCTGCTGGCTTTGTGGCCTCGCTGATCCTGCTGCATGTCACGTTCGGTCGATTGTCCGCTGCCTTCAGTGGATCATGGAGCGTGCTGCCAGGACTCGCCTTTGGTGCCAGTGGCGTCCTGTTTGCATTCTGGCGATCGACATGGCTGACACTCCGACACGGAGGCGTCACCTGGCGAGACACGTTCTATTCGCTGAAAGCTCTGCGAGCTGGCGAGTATCGCTGATGGCCAGCATCGAAATGAAGTCTGCATTCGACGCCTGCGGTAGGGTGCGTGGAGCGAAGCGGAACGCACCGAAATGCGGTTGCAGTCTCATGGTTGTGGTGCGTTTCGCTTCGCTGCACGCACCCTGCGAACAATACCCAATGAACCGCGAGATCAGTTGCTGCGCTCGCGGACAATGTTCAATTGACGCGTTGC
>JAQBWV010000047.1 GCA_027624335.1 Planctomycetota bacterium | reverse complement strand
ACCTGCCCAGTGACTCGTTGATCAAGATTCAGCGTCCAGAGCCGGACACCTTCTGCGACGTCACCAGGCAACTGTTCGACGATCCGCGTGGTCGCGCCGGCTAAATGAAACTGCAGGTTCTCGCCGGCTGACTCCGACAGGCCGACCTGCAACGTGCGCAGGCCTCCTCCAGAGATATCCAGCGTAGCCTGAAGGTGCGACTGCAGAACTTCTCGATCCAGCCGCGAAAACGTCAGCGACTGAGCCGACACCAGCGACGGCTTGCGTGATGCAGTCAGTTGTCCCTCGTAGTCGGCCTGCTGAAAGAAGAACCGTAAGCGTTCGTTGGCGGCGACCGACGGCGCGGGATCGAGGTTAAACAGGTCGACGGTCTTGAGATCGAGATCGTCTCCCGCACGAATCACGAACGTACCTTCAACAATGGAAGCTTCAGGAATCTGAACGGTCGGAAGCGTGAAGTCCGCGACATTTTCTTCAACCGGCCAGTCCTCCAGATCCTGCACGGACATGAATCGAAACGAGAGTTCCTGCCCTGGAGGGAGCGGTTGAGACAACGCGATCCGGTAACTGTTCCAGCCGGCTTCGCGGGAACTCACCTGCCAGGGCAAAGAGCCGCCGTCCACTTCGATCAGCTCAACCCGCCATTCCGCCGGCAGCCGAAACGTGACGTCGAACAGTGGTGCAAAATGACTTTCCACCTGAGTCGCTGCCGAAAAAGTGACACCGGTCGGTGCCAGATCCAGCAAAGATGTCACCGTCGCGTGAAGTTCCCGTTCACGAGTTCGCGTTTCGAACGCCAGATTGAAATCTTCCCGCCATACATCAAACGTCTGCTCACCGACCGTTCCGGTGGCAGCCCGCGCGCCGTCTGATTCTGCCAGACGAACTCGCACGGCAGCAGGGTGCTGAACGGTGACTCTTCCAATGTGAGACGTCACGTTGCGGAGTGTCAAATTCGGAACGGCCCACGGCTTGCCGGATTCCGTCGCCATCACTCCACGAAAGATCATGTCTCGGCCACCGTCGAACGCCTGTCGATAGTTGAGCGTGATCACTGTCGAACTGGTGCCGTCCGGATTGTCGGACAATTCCCAGGACTCCAGGCCGGTCGACTCGACATGGGTTATCTCCAGACTGGAAGGAATCGCGCAGAAGATCTGATTGTAGGTGGTACCAAACACCTGCAGGCTCGTCTTCGCCTGCCAGGTAACTTCGCCTGGTGAAACGTGCAGGCCATAACCGGTCGACGCGAACGCCAGCGAATCCGCTCGCTGCTCGCCCTGATGATCATTAAAGAACAAGCGCAGGCTGGTCACACCGCCAACCGGGACGGAGTACACCGCAGGCTGATCGATCGGCGATGGACGCTCCAGTGACTGCGCACCGACGACCAGATGACGCCCGACCGGCGTCGTAACTTTCATCGTCGCCGACGGAATCGGAATCAACTGAAAAGCTGCAGAGCGATCATTTCCCGACGCGTGAAGCAGCGCCGAGAGTTCAAGTTCCAAAGTCGCATCACCTGTCTGATTATGCAACAGCGTCAGAATCGAGACCGGCTGTCCTTTACCTTTGGCCGGAACCTGGGTCCGTCCAAGTTTTGCAGGCTTGCCATTAACGGTGGCTTTCTCAATAGAAAGCTGACCGAACGGCAGTCGTAACTGTTGCCATCCGGATTCGAACTGGTGAAGTCGAATGGCAGCCTTGACGACCAGATGATCTCCGGCGATCTCGGCGGCGTAATCGGCTTCTGAAATCACGATACGAGCAGGTAGACGCGGCGACGTCACTTCGTTCGCCAGTGCTTTGGAATAGAGCTCCTGAAACTCGTTCCGGCTCAGGAGAACGCCTTCGCGGTCTCCCGTCAGGACGACATCAAGATCCGCAACGGGAACAAAAGTCTGTCGTTGCGGAAGCTTGCTGTCGATCGGTTCCTGAGCCATCACTGGCTGCGCCGCCAGGGCATTCCCAGCAATCACCAGAAGCATCATTAACGCTCGGGCCACTGCTCGTTTTCTGCCAACAATCGAATCAGTTCGGATCGGTATCATGAGTGTGCTCCCTCAGTTTCCGAACTGTTTACGAAGATCGTCGAAGACGCCCGGTGGCGGGATCACGACGGGAAGCGACGCACCGACGACAGGCCCCGGTGGCGTCTCGTCAGGAGTCTCTGATCGAGAACCACTCGCCGACTTCCACGAGAACACCGTGTGCAGCACCCAAATTCCGATCAAGGCGTAGATGCCGAACCTGGCATTCGAGATTACTTCTGCAGACCAACCGGGCGAACTCAGTCCGAACAGCACAGCGGCAAACCCGGCAACGAGAATCAGCAGCAGTTTCGTGTCCCAGCACAGACCACGCAGCAGAATCGCGATCAGAATCAACGCACCGCTGAAGAGCCATGTGTAGTTCGACTGGCTCGCCCAGGTCAGCAGAATCGCGTCACGCGATCCCAGGCTGCTGTAGCGGAACCGGTTCCCTTCTGTCGGGAAATCGATGAATCCAGCAGCCGGAACCTGAACCCAGGCATCGGCATCAAAGTAGTCAGAATAGTCATCGCGGCGAATCGCCAGAGCGTCTCGAACTTTCAGTTTTGTTTCGTGAGTAAACCCGTCGGAATCGCCCAGCAGGTTGTAGTCATCCGGAGTCCAGATCACAGTCTGAAGTTGCTGCACAACAACTCCCGAATTGTCGATGCCGCCAACCTGCGGCAACCTCAGCAGCAACTTGCCACCCCATCCGTCGAACGGTGCCCGGACATCGACAGGCGTCATCATCAGTAACGTCAGCGAGAACAGGTCATCCGACGAACCCGTTCGAGCAATATTGACGAAGTACGAATCCCAGCCTTCCACTTCCATCGGCTGAGCGTTCTTTTCGGGACTCACCTGCTGACCATCGATGAAGACACTCAGCAGTTCAGAACCGACCGGCACGTCGACTCGCAGACGCTGACGTTCACTCGATCGAATACGGTATCGGCAGCGGTAATTCGCGCGAGTGTCACGGCGCGTCACCACTTCGACCAGCGCCCGCGTGACGACTGTTTCAACGACCTTCTGAATCTCGTGCTTTGTGGCTTCGATCCTGAATCCGACCGGCTGCCGAAAATAACGGTAAGCCAGCGAACCAGACTGAGGTAGTAGAGTCAGCTCTCGAACATCGACAGCTTCCAGACCTTCGTCAACGGCACTGGCACTGACAGATAAGGAGCGATCCTTCTGAACAACGATCTCTCCGGAGACGTTGGACAGTGCAACTTCCCGTTTCTTTTCATCGCTTCCATCAAGTCCCAGAACACGCACTGTCTGGAAGACGACTTCTACTGCGGAAGCCGTTCCGGCCGCTTCGACCGGCGTCTTCTCGTCAGCTCCTGCAGGAGTCGCGTCAGCACGCGGCTTCGCATCCCATGTCAACTGGAAGCGGTGTTCCCCAATGACGTCCCGCTGCATCGTAATCGTCCAGGTGACCCAACCATCGACGGCCTCAGCGGCGGGAACTTTCTGTTTGATCGCAGGCGCGGAAGCAGCACCGAGAGATGTAATCTGAATGTGTTCTGAAATCTCCGCCGGCACGGAGAAGCGGAATACGTCGAGCCCGGCATATTGCACGTGATAGCGCAACTCGGTCGAGACTTCGATGATCTCTTCTTTCACGTTAATCGTCGTCGCGACCTGCGCCGACAGTCGCGTCGGGCGGCGTTTGGTTCGCAAGGGAATGTCGACCGGACGCCGATTGAATGACCACGCAGCAGCAACTCGCTTGCCGCTTGTAAACTGCCCTGTTGGGACTGGCAACGGTTGTGCGGCGACGATGCTCTCCTGATCGGTAATCACTTCCAGAGCTTCCGACGCTGAGACATAAACTTCGGCGGTTTCTCGCTCGACACGCTGTGGCTCGGGAATTGGCAGTGACAGTTCGAACGACTCCGTCGCCTCTTCAAAGCTCTGATGTGCGGTAACCTGGAGCCCAACGTGATCGTCGATCCCGGTTTTCTGTTGCATGACGACTCGCAGCACGCGTGGACTCTCTCCCTCAACATGAAACTCGCGAACGGCGTGTCCCGAATTCGATTCCACTCGGTCCACTTCCAGATCGTCCGGCAAGGAGATTCTGAATTCAAACACACCCGCCCGCTCGATCTGATAACCCAGTTCTGCTACCAGTTTCAGCTCGTCATCGTCGAAAGCGAATTGGTAGGTCGACGTGAGAACGAGTCGTGCCTCGACCGGCTTCGCGAGCACCTGCAACTGAATGTTCGAGCTGTAGAACTTAAACGTTGCCGCCCCGTCCTGACGAATCGAAGCGTGAATCTCGCTGTCTTCGATCCGAACCAGACCGGTCACCTGCTCAAACTGCAGCGAAAGATCACTGGCTCCGGCGACAGCCAGTTGCCCGGATTCTCGAACAGCATCGATCGCGTGGATACCGTTGTAATTTCCCTGAGCGTCGCGACCCGCGAGTTGAATCGCGTCGGCTCCGAATTCCCGCTCGGTGTGAACCTCAATCGAAACCTTGTCGGTGGCCGGGCTGAGAAACTCAACGCGAACTGTCTGACGCTGCTCGCCAGGTTCTGCACGCCAGCCGCGAATTTTCACATTGGTCGACGAAACTCCCAGGATTCGTTGCCCAACGGGAACGGCAATCGCCAGTTCGGTCATTTCGCCACGCAGGATGTCGTAGTTCAGCCACGCGTCGGTGTGAATCAGTCCGTCTCGCAGCGTCACCTTCTGATAGTTGATGACGGCGGCCAGCAGATCCATGTCTGGTTTCTGGCTCGTTCGAGGATGCCAGCTGGCCGAGATCTTTGCGGTCGCTCCAAGATTCGCTTTGATTCGAGTTTCAGTGGCGGCGGCTTCGACAGGCAGCGTGATCAGGTGCGGCAGTAATTCGACAGTGTTGTCGGCCTCGGGAATCGCCAGTTCAAATGTGGTGACGCCCACAGGGGGAACATTGAACTCGACCTTACGACCGTCCGGCGATGCCTGAATCGCAGTCGCCAGTTCGATCTCGACCGAATGTTCGCCCGCCTGACCAAACAACAGCGAGTAAGTGCCGTTTCCTGTTCCCTTAAGCAGAACCTGCTTGCCGTCTTCGACCGTGAGTTTTCCGACAGCAGCACTACCAAACTGAATCGGCACTTCGACCCAGGGCTTGCCCAGAACCTGGATAGTCAACCTGGCCCGGACCCGCAGGAGCGACCGATCGACCGTCGCGGTATAGTGCGATTCTGTGATAACGGCTTCGACAATGTTCTTCGCCTGCGGCTGGTTACCCTGTTGCCAGCGCTTGACGTAATCGGCGTACGGCATGAACACCGTCGAGCCATGCTTTTCGAAAACATCTTTCAGATTTTTGTAGGGCAAGTAGATCAGCCGCTCAAAGTCTGATTCTGCGGCAGCGTCAGCCGGCACTGTCGCAGGAGTTGTCTCGGCAGTCCCCGGAGCCGGCGACTCCTGACCGACAACCGGATCAACCGCGAAGCCAACAATCACTAACATCGCAACCGCCGTCGCGAGAATTGCCAGCGTCGAAGCATCGACAACGTGGTTCTTCGATGCTGCTTCGGTGGCACTTCCTGCAGTGCGAGACCGAGCTTTTCGCAACGTAAACACGCGAATCAGCTTGCAACACATAATTGAAGTTCCTGCAACGCGGAAAGGAACGCAGCGAGGTGGGAAGTCGCGCGGGCGATGCCTGATGCCAAACGCGAACGGCTCGCGGTCTCCTCCTGAAAATACGATAAGCCGTTTCGGGAGTTTAGGATGATTGCACCGACTGTGCCAATTAGACGAGTCTGGCTAACCAGTTCCGCCATGCTCCACAGTGAACTTTAGGGTACGACGAGCGAGCCTGACGAAAGTTTGTCATTTTTTCGGAATGTCGCAGATTGAACTCCGGACGGTTTGGAATGATGGCGTGAGTAACCAATCAGCTGCGAAGTGCAGACCGTACCCGCGGTTGAACCAGCGTTACGACCAGCCGATGGCACCGGGTTTGTTCTTTTGAATCGGAAGGTCGTGAAGAGCACCAGGAATAGGGCATAAGTAAGCTTTCGCCCTTCCCTGTTTTCCGTGGGATCCAGCGTTGAGGACCAGCCGGACAGCTATCAAATGGCCGTCGCGCTCAAGTTTCACTGCAACTCAGCGACGCCGCCGAGCACCGTTCAGATCAAAGTCTTCCATTGAGACTTCCGCGAGGTTTGCGCGCATCTATTGAAGGAAGCACGGTCTCAGAAATTCGAGGTTACTACTTCGCCGTGATCGGTGACTTGTCCAGAGCGGATTCTGTCTCGCATTCATCGCTTCTCTGACAGCATTTCTTGTACTTCTTGCCGCTGCCGCAGGGGCACGGATCGTTGCGACCGATGCGTGGCGATTGTCGGCGGATGGTTGGCACGCACTCCTCATCGTCACTGGTCAAGAGATTGCCTGAACCTGCGTCGACAGTCGGTTGTCCCAGGCTGCTATTGTAAGCCATCGCAAACTGATTCAGGTCATCCTGTGACGTCATGTCGTAGCCGGCAGCCTTACCCGCACTGAAGAATGACTTGGCCATACCAAAGTTGGATCGATTACCAAGTTCATTTGCCAGCCGTTTCGCAGCTTCGCCGTCCAGCAGGTTCGCCAGTTTTTTCGCTCCAGCCAGCGAGTACTCCCGATCAACAAACAGGAAGAAGGCGTTGAACTCGCGGATCACGTCTGCCGCGAATTCCGCCTCAAGCATCACCTTTCTCGGAATGATCGAAAAGACGATTTCGTTGAGGTCCGACACGGACATCGTCGCCAGAGACACTCCGAGATAGTTGGCGCCAAACTGGAGCAAGTAATCGACGAATCCGTATTCGCTCTTCGGCAGGCTGGTGAATTCCGATGACCCGGCGAACTTGTTCAGCAATCGAGTACACCATGTCTGAAACTCGTCGTCGTCGATTTCGCCGTCGGCATCGAAAAAATCCTGGCGGATGTCGAAGTCCGCTGCCCCCTCAGACGAAACGAGACGTCGCGTCTGTTTGGCCGAAGAGAACCAGCTCCGCATCTCGCGAGAGCATTCGGCTGCGTTAAACTCTTCGGGATCGATTTCGCCACACCAGTCGTTGCGTTCTTCGTACTCAGGGTGTTCCGGATCGGAAAGAATTTCGAGCAGTTCCTGATAGCCCCAGATTCCGCCACAGTCCTCAGGGGGACAATTCCTTTTCCCCGACACACACCGAGGATAGACATCCGACGGAACGGCTGCCTCAATGGCTTCGACTTTGATGACGTGTTCCCAACTGTCGCCGAAATCGTAGGTGTAATCAAATTTTGCTCCCTCACCACGAATGACGTCGCTGAGCCACACATCCGTGGCATCGATCGTGTCCAGATCCTCATCGCCACCAAACGGGCTGGGACCGCTGTAGCGTTCGCCGTTGATCTCGAACACGTGAAGATGCGAATCGGTCCAACCCATCGCTGCTTGAACCGCGACGTGAAGTTCCGCGAGGGAGCAGTCAGGGACCTCAATCCGCCGCCAGATCGGTGGAGTGATGCCACGCAGGTCGATCCGCAATCGATAGATCGTTTCCGTGTGTGAGTTAGACTGCTGATGTTTCGGCGCGAATTTTCTCAACTGTGCTGAACTAACCGCAGACAGTGCAGAATCGACGACTGAGCAAAGATTCCGCAACCGTGTTCGCTCTCGTCCGGGAACTTGACTCAGTTGTGTGGCAGCCAGATCGCTCAGCTCCTCCCAATCAGTTTTCGGCAGCAGAATCCGCTTTTTCCCTTTTGTCTTCGGTCTGAAATCGTTTCTCAAATGCGGCATCAGCTCCGCCGCCGCCTGTCGTTGAGCGTCAGTGAGCGCCACTTCGATTTCATCAAAATCGTCGCTGTCGGGCGGAAGGATCGAAATTCCCATCGCCTTCGCTTGCCGGAAGAGTTCACTTTCGATGCCGATCTTCGAGTTCGTCGCCGCCGTTCCGTCTCCATGTGGCAGGGACGCAGGTTCGTTCGGAATCCCGGTCAGAAAGATCACGTCTTCCTCGTACCCACGGTATCCCTGAAAGACGAATTCCATCCAGGGCATCACGCCACGGTCATCTTTGAAGACGGCGGCCAGACGATCTTCGACCAGCGTTGATGGCGTTCCGTCGCCAGAAACGACGCTGTCCGGCATCACGCTCTTCAGGTATCTGGTCCAGTCGTTCGCGGACCGGCCTTCGAGTACGTACGGCGTTGTCAGTTCCGTGAAATATTCCGCATCAGGAATCGCGGGAGGCCCGAGGCGAACGAATCTCAGTTCTCCCTCCTCACCGAAGTACCCCGTCGGAGCATCGACGAGCAACTCGCGTCCTGTCACCAGTTCCCGTACGAAAATCACATCGGTGTCGATGTCAATCGTTTCATAGATCCCCATGCGGGAATTGAGCAGTTTTCCACAGAGTTCCCTCAGCTCGGTCGGCATTCCCATTTCGGCCATCATCTCAGCAGCGATGCGACCAATGTTGTCTCTGCCGTCGCCGAACGTCAGGTCACACAGGGCCCATGAATGGAAAAAGCTATCCGTAACCGGGCTCATCGGCGGGAAGCCGGGCATGTAGGTGTCTAATGCCGACTCAAAGATTTCGTGATATTCATCAACGATACCGGACTGCTCCAGCATCGTTGCCATCATCAGCAACTGCGTCTGTAAGGTCGAATACAGAATGAACTGCGGATCGGCCCCAGCCTCGAACATTTCGTCTGGATCGGGAAACCCGAGTGCTAACGCGTCCTCATCGTTGATTTCATCCGGCTGAGGACCTGCCTTAAGTTCGCGAATGAATTCCTGGATTTTCGTGGTGTCCATTGGTCATCCTTGCTGAAGAGACTGCCTTTCTGGAATAGATCGCACGGAGCGGGATCATAGGAGGCGTTTCAGCGAAGTGAAATTCATTCGACGGCAAGAGACGAAATTCACTCCCTTGACGATCCGGCTGGCCCCTGGCGAAAGCGGCACACGGGATCCAGCAGGTGAAGATGCTGTCGTTGTGACGCTGGCTCCGGTCCTGCCCGCCGCTTCGATGCGAGCCACAGATGAAACCGACGCTATCTGGCGAGGAGATCCACATCTGCCACGATCAAGCGATTAGAACTACGTACGATCGCCGTGACGATCTCCACAGGTTCGGTCACTATGCCGCCGATGTGCTGAGGCTTCGCTGGATTTGCTCCAGATCAGCGGCGCTGCCAAGGATAAGGCAGACGTAAACAGTGTCGTGCTCCTGCCAGACAGCAACAACCGGGCGGCGACCGTCTTTCTCGATGTATCGAGAGTCGGCCTGGGCAAAGCTGACCGAGTTCGGCGGCGGCTGCACGCGGCTCGCCGGAATGGCAGCGAGGATGCCGTCGATCGATGTGTTGCGCGAGGCAGCGTAACTGAAGACAGTCACGGCGGCGTCGTGACCAGCAGCATCGTCCAGATCGATCCCTCGGAATTCACGGCCGACTCGAAGACGCCCGTTTCCGACCCATGTTGCGGGAAGTGAGAACTCAAATCCGGTGTCGAATTCTTTCGTCGACGACAGGTCCAGGGACAGTCGCTGAAGCAGTTCGTCTTCTGCGAACTGCATCGGCTGAGACTGCCTCAACCACTCGCCGACACCAAGCATCAAGACACAGGCCGCCGAAACAGCGATTGCGAGCGCTCGTCGCCGCGAGCCAAACGCCGTATGCGTTACTTCATCAGTGCGGGTTTCAGCATCCACTGAATCGGGAACACTGGCAACTTTTTCAGGAGCCGCGTCGAGCAATGCAGAACGCAGATGCGCCGGCACGTCGACATGCTGAATGACACCGGCCACCGCACGGTCATAGTCCTGCATCTCCGCAAAGGCTTCCTGGCAGGCATCACACGATTCCAGATGTGCACGAGCGGCGGCCATTTCCGGAAGATCAAGATCGTCCGAGTCCGGCCTTACGCAATCCAGATTTTCAAGTGCGGTCTGACATTCCATTGGAAGAACGCTCCAGATTTGAAGACCCAGGTTTCGTGTCCCACAAGAACATGGAACACGGAACCTGGAACTTGGAACTTGACAACTTACTCAGTAACTCTCGGGGCTGATCAGATCGCGGAGTTGCCTCTTTCCTCGCGACAGGCGACTCATCACCGTGCCGATGGGGACGTCCAGCTGCTCAGCGATCTCCCGGTAACTCAATTCACGAAAATAGAACAAGAGCAGTACAGACCGAAATTCCTCGGGCAGTGCATTCAAAACCTGCTGCAGAGACTCGCTGTCGAGCGACTGCTCAACCTGTTTGTCGCTCCCTCGCTTTTGATCAACCGGTTCGACAAGCACTTCCAAGGCGATTTCTCCATGAGTCACTCGATCGCGAATTTGTCGCCGGTAAAGATTGCGAACAATCATGAACAACCACGCTCGAACTTTGTCGGGATCACGCAACGTGTCGAGTTTGCGTTGAGCGTCCAGAAACGTCTGCTGCGAAATATCTTCCGCCTCATGCGACGTACCTGACAGTCGGTACGCAAACCGGAACACCGATTCGTAGTGCTGATCGACGAGCTGAGATATCTCCACAGTCGGCCTGCTCAGAAACCTGTTCCACTAGAGGGGATGCGTTTACGACTCCGCATATTCCCGGAATTCAGGGAACTCTAGTGAGTTTTCGCTGTTGCGCCTCACTGAGAGCCTCGCCGACACGGTCAACGCCGGATTGCTCCGCTGGTCGGACGGGTTGAAGATTCACGGGGCGTACAATCGACTAATCGCGGAAGCAGCCGAGCGGCGAGAGAACGTCACTCAAATTGACCTGCAGGCCGAGTTCCCTGGACACGGCATCCGAACGCGACAATTCTGGCAACCGTTTTACCAATCCGAGGATCCTGGATACAGGTACTTTGACAATCTCGAAGATCCAAACGACCGAGGTTACGATGCCTTGCGGCGATTGTTTCTGGACGAGATGTCGCAAACGCTGCCTGCAACATTCGACTTGAGACACGTCAGAGTTCGAAAACCAACAACAGAAGCCAGGTTACCGATCGATGGCTCGACGACTGACAAGAATCGAAGCAGACCTGTCGAGCGAGGACGCTGATGTCGTCGCCAAAGCTCTTGATCGACTCGCGAGTCTCCATCACGCAGAGGCGGTTGAACTGCTGTTCCAAACGTCTTGCGACGACACCTTTTCCGCAAAAACACTCGCCGAAGATGCCTTTGCAAAGTCCGTTTCGGCAAATCCGAAAATTGCTCTCTGGCACACCAGCAGCGAATTGCGAAAGTTGGCAATCAAACAGCTGAGTCACGCAAAATTTGCAGAAGCCGTTCCCGAGCTTGCTAAAGTCCTGCACTCGAAAATGTCTCTCGATATTCGATGCCTGAGTGCAGAAGCGCTGGGGACAATCGGGCTGATATCCTGCGTGCCGATTCTCGTCGAAGCCCGGCAGGACCAGACGCCTGAAATTCGCGCCGCCGCGTTGCACGGGCTGCAGAACATCATGCAGCTTGCTGGCGAGACGGCGGTGGTCGGATTTCTGGAGGACTACGACTGGACTCTTCGACAGGACGCAAAGGAGCATCTCGAAAGTACCGGTTGGACTCCGAAGACGAATCGCGAAAGAGTGCTCTGGGGAATTATTCTCGGTCGCTTCGACGAAGCTGTTGCGTACGGGAAGGAATCGGTGGATGCCTTGGTCGACGCCACTTTGCACGTAAACGACGCCGAAGTTCGTCGCTGGTCGGCCGTCGCACTGACTCGGCTGAGTTCCGATGTCGCAAAGCGAACGCTGGCAAGAGCTCTACGATCCAAAGATGCGAAAGAGCGTGACGCAGCAGCAAACGCGCTCGCAATTATCGGTGAGCCGATCGACATCGAAGGATTGAGCGAGACTGAAACGGGAGCCACTTCAACACCTTCAACCATCCGGGAATCGTTTTTTGCCGCAGCAGCCAGAATGCTGATGCTGATCGGGCAACCCTGAGATCCGGTCACAGGATGGACTCCGTCCAACAGTCATTTTCCTGTTGGTAAATGCTCACCCCACATTGACCAGACTCGCGGACCTGCTGCAATTTTCGATGAGACAGCTCAGACCTTCGAAAGCGAGAAATGCGGAACATTCGATTGACGATTGCATACGACGGTGCCAACTACGTGGGCTGGCAGGTTCAGCCGAACGGTCCGTCGGTGCAGACCGCCGTTGAAAAGGCCATCCAGAAGCTGACCGGCGTGAAGGCAAACGTTCTTTCCGCCGGACGAACGGACTCCGGTGTGCATGCTCTCGGGCAGGTCGCCAGCTTTCAAACAGAGTCGTCGATCCCCTGCGAAGGGTTTCGGAAAGCGCTGCACAAATTCCTGCCGGACGACATCATCGTTCGAGACGTCAACGAAGTGCCGCCGGATTTTCACGCGACGTTTTCCGCTGTGCAGAAACGCTATCGATATGTGATCCACAACTGCGTGACCCACAACCCGTTCCTGCGGAACTACGTCTGGCACTACCATCAGGACCTGGACTCTGCAGCAATGCACGCAGCAGGGCAGAGGTTGCTTGGGACTCACGATTTCCGCAGCTTCGAATCTCACTGGCCGAACAAAGCCAGCAGCGTCCGGACCATTAAAGAGGTCACCGTGACGCGGCACAACTTCTGCCCGTTGTGGCTGGGAGATTCTGATCAAGTGCCGTCGGATGACGACGCCGGTGATTTCATCTGGCTGGAGATCGTGGCCGACGGGTTTCTCTACAACATGGTGCGAGCGATCGTCGGCACGCTGGTTACGGTCGGTCGAGGCCGCTGGAACGGGGACGACATTCGCCGGATCGTGTCGGCGATGGATCGGTCGGAGGCGGGAGACACGGCTCCACCGAACGGGCTGTACCTTGTCCATGTCGACTATATGAAATGATATTTCAGAATTAGTTTTTGCTGCATATAGACACGTCTAAACACAGATCAGGAGACCCATCTGAGTCCATCTGCGGCTGAATTCAGAACGACTGAAGATCGAAACTCATCGATTCCGCAGTTCGAGTTTCGGTAATTTCGGAAAAACTCAAAATTCGCTTGCCATTTCCGCGAACCAGCCGTCGATTGTTCTGGTCAGAGCAGCCGGAAGCAGGTACAGACTGTATCATCAGCAGCCTGAACAGAATGCTGGTCTAATGCCGCATGGTGCGGCGACCAAACTTCGTCCTCGATAGATCAATGGACACCGTCAGCCAACAATCTGGTTCGGTTGACAATCCATATCGAGAACAACCGGCCTGAGCGAAAAAAGAAAGGTTCTCAGAGCCAACATCCTTCGTCCGCGGGAAGACCCGCAAAGGTGCTCCGATGTTTAACGCACAGATCAACACGATTAAGCCGACCTCAATCGATACCACAATCAATGGTATTCTGGTCAACGGCGTACGTGGCGAGCGCGTAGAACGTCGTTTGAAGCACCGGGACTGCGCCTCGAAACGCTCGTCCGATGCCTCGCTAATGGCGTCAATGAGCGGTTCATGTGGCTGTCCGAGTATGTCCCATTTATCGGGACAATATTCGGAACTCTGGCATGGAGCCTATCCGGCCCCAGCAGCCAGGCCAGCTGCAGCCAGTGTGCCCGCCCCGATATGGGGACGGCTTGTCGTGCTGAAAGCTCTCTCGAGCTGAAGCAGTTGACCCAACCCTGCGAGTCGCCTTTCGAGACGTTTCGCAGAAATCAGGTCAAGGCAGGCTGAGGGAGCCCGGTGGCTCAGTTCAGGCAGTTCGCTCACGCAGCAATCCGCCGAAGACTGAAACTTCCGAGCATCCTCACTTTCGGTCGTGCTGGTTCGAACCTCGTCTGAATTTTTCAGATTGGAACCTCGATCTCAGTCGGCTCGCCTCGCTTCATTGCCCGTCGAAGTTGCAAGCGTTTCTGCATGCACTCGTCTCTGCGAAGTAATTCGCAGTCGCAACTCCGACAGACTTCCGAAGCAGACTCGAAAGACAGTCCGCCACACGACGAACGACTGAGGTCGCCTCAATTCGTATGCCAGATGAGAATTCGCGTTCTCAGGCAGACATCGGAGGCTCCTAGGTAAACGTTCGGCGATTCGGTTCAGGCAAACATCATTCGAAACGCCTGAATTCTTCATAACTGAATGCCGCGGCTCATCGTGCTGCGGTTCAAATAAATGAGGTAGATCAAGATGAAAGACACTCAAATGATCGAGTTGGTTCGATTGGCTCAGGACCAGGACCGGGAGGCTTTCGGCCTGCTGGTCGAAGCGTTTGAGCCGACTGTTTACAGCATTGTCCTGCGAAGATTGCGAGACAACACCGAGGCTCTGGAGTTGACTCAGGAAATCTTCATCCGAGCAATGCGGAAGATTGGTCAGCTGCGTGAGCCGGAACGGTTTGCTGGCTGGCTCCGGCAGATTGCTGTGCGAATGGCGATCAACCGAATCGTCCGACGTCCAAAGGAATCGCTGGTCGAGTCGGGAACCTTCGACAGCTTCAGAGCGGATACGGTTTCACCTGTGGACAAGGTGCTAAAGACCGAGCAGGCCGAGCAGGTCTGGTCGGGATTGACGCGGTTGAAGGAGCTGGATCGTGACACTCTGGTCGCATTCTACATCAACGGCCAGTCTCTGCAGGAAATGAGCCACTCGTTCAGCAGCCCGATCGGAACGATCAAGCGGCGACTGCACACCGCTCGAAACCGACTGAGGGAAGCGATGGGCGACTTTCAGCCCGTCTGAAGATGCAGCGACCAACGAATGAATCTGGCTGACTTCAGCACTCCACAGGCTTCATACATCCTTCGGCCGCGGAGCCATCAATGCGACCTTCAAGAAGAACGCCTCCTCCATAGCGATATGGAGGAGGCTTTTCTCTTTTTGAGATCGCTTCCCGTCGTGCCGCAAACTGTCTGGCGATCAGCAAACCTGAAACTCGCACCGATCAGAGTGCCGATCCATCACACGTACCATTACGGTTTAAGTCCGAAAACTGCTGCAATTGCTGAAGCTGAGCAGCGTCGAGCCGCTGAATAACGCGCCCTGCCATTTCCTGATCGACCTGCTGAGCTTGTGAAAACTGCATCTGAAGCAGTGCTCGAGACTCACCGACAGGTGCCTGAGTATATGACGACCCGACGGTGCCCGAGACCGTGCCGGCACTGCCACCAGACCCACCACTGAATCCACTCTGACTTCCACTGAAACTGCCACCACCGCCCGAAATACCACCCCCGAAGGAAGTCTGGAATCCGGGTACTGAGAAGCTCTGATTAAAGCTTCTGAACGCCATACCCAACTCGCCCAGCTCGCAGTTAACGGCAGTGGCCATTGTTCCCACGCCAGCCGTCAGCGCCAGGACACCGATTGTCCCCACCATGACCGTCTCCGCTGACAGAACCACGCCCACCTCATCCGCCCATAACTTCATCAAAACGTTCATTGCCTGTCTCCTGGTATCTCTCTCACAAGATGTCTCTCTGCCGACGCCACAAGCAATCGACAGTTTCAAAATAGGGACTATGAGGATTATAGTCAACATGTAAACTGTGCAGACTACGCAGATTATCATAATTATGCGGGCGACGACACAACTGACTTACAACACAAAGCAGGCCACCATCGCGATTCAGGAGCGACACCAACCGGCAAATTCTGGCCTCGGTCGTGACTTGCTGACGCATAGCTGAGTCGCGATGATCGAAATCGATGGCTGCTGACGCATCTTCATTATCACGCATCGGGACTGGGGCGAACGCGCCCGAATTCCAGGTTCTGACAAGGTGCCCTTGCTCACTCGGACAATTGATCCTTCGCTTCACCGAAGTACGTTGGGAAAGGCCTTTCTCATGCAATCCAAGTCGATGATAGCTCCCCGGCTCTCCGCCATGATGTTTCTCCAGTTCTTCGTCTGGGGCGGCTATTACGTTTCGATGACAGGCTTCTTCGACGCCATGAAAATGATGGATGTTACGGGCGCGGCGTACACGGTCGGCCCGATCGCCGCGATCATTGCACCATTCTTCCTCGGGATGATCGCGGATCGCTTCTTTGCGACGGAGCGGGTGCTGGGCGTGCTTCACATCATCGGAGGCCTCGCACTGATAGCGGCGCCGGCGGTGGCACAGGCATTTACGTTGCCGGCTGCTCCGGAAGACGCCTCACTGTTTTACACTCTGGTGCTGCACGATCTGCCGGCTTTCGGGCAGCCGCTAATCCTGCTGCTCCTGCTCCACATGCTTTGCTTCATGCCGACTCTTGGACTGACGACCAGCCTCTCGTTTCACAACCTCGACAATCAGGAAAAACAGTTCCCCATCATTCGCGTCGCAGGCACCATTGGCTGGATCGCGGGCAACATTGCTGTCAGCTTTCTTCCCGGAAAAGACTCGTCAGCCATGCAGTTTTACATGGCAGGCGGGGCGGGCGTTCTGCTGGGGTTTTACTGCTTCTCACTACCGCACACGCCCCCTCAATCCAAAGGAACTAAGCCCTCAATCGGACAGATTCTCGGCACAGATTCACTCCGGTTATTCAAGAGCCCGAGCTACGCGGTCTTCATGCTGTGCTCGTTTCTGCTCTGCATTCCGCTGGCTGGCTACTACGCATTCGCCCGAACGTTTGTTGAAGCGTCAAATGCAGTGGTCAATGAAAGCGCGACATTTACGATGAGCTTTGGGCAGATGTCCGAAATATTCTTCATGGTGACAATGCCGCTGTTCTTCGTCCGGCTGGGTGTCAAATGGATGCTCATTGCCGGCATGGGAGCCTGGGTGCTGCGTTACAGTCTTTTCGCCATCGGAGCCACCGACCAGGTGACGTGGATGATCCTGCTGGGCGTCATCCTGCATGGCATTTGCTACGACTTCTTCTTTGTCACCGGAATGATCTATGTCGACAAGAAGGCGACCAGCGAGATCAGAAATCAGGCCCAGGGCTTCCTTGTCCTTGTCACTCAAGGACTCGGCCTGGGCATTGGAGCCAAGCTGTTCTTTGCCCATGTCACAATGAATACGACCGATGGAGTCGTGAACTGGCAAGCGGTCTGGCAAACACCGGCGTTGTTTGCACTGGCAGTCCTGGCGATCTTCTTCCTGTGTTTCTGGGACCGCCCCGAAGCCCAGGCAGTTGAAACAGCATCCGCCGAATAAGAATACAGCGAGTTCGACTTTCCGACGTATTGCTTCGAGGAAAGCCGGGCAGTCTCACACAGTCATTGGTTGATTACGTGAGCAGACTCCGAACGCGCATCGTTCTGTCAAAATGTTGGTGGCCCCTCCTTGCGTTGTCGGCTGGCGTTGCCGTCAGATTTCGACAGCAATGACCTGCAGTTACCCACGAGACTCTTAGCCCGCGCTCGGATGTCGTGGAATTTGACGATACGAGTGCCCGCACAAGTATGCCAGGCGGCTCCTGAGTCAGTTGGTTGAGTAAATCCATTCAGCGCCCAAGGGCGGGCCACTTCAGCCAGATATCGACATGACGAGAATTGGCGGTACGCCCGGGTTCGGCGCCGATACTGTTCGGCGCTGACTGCATTTTTCTATTTCTTGAAACATGTAACCCATTTCATTTGAACCTCTTACGCTGTCGCTAATTTTTCGGCGCTTCATTCTGGCTCGCTTCGTGCATGTCCACACAGGTCACCTCTTCGATTCCTGTCCGGGATGCACGTCGAATGAACGATCAGTTACTACTTCTTGGAGATTCAGTCACCGTTGGGACTGGGTTCAGCGGCGTTGACGACGAGTCGTGCTATGTCACGCTTCTCAGAGCTGAGCTCCGAGGTGCCGGAGCGCGGATGGACGTCCGGGCAAGCGCGCTCGACGGGGCTGACACTGGATACGCCGTGAGGCGGTTTGACCGAATGGTCGCAAGACTGTCTCCGGATGTCATCGTGATTTCCCTGGGATTGAACGACGCCCGCCCGCCTGGAACGCGAAGCCGCAACTCTCCAGAGCGTTACGCAGCTAACCTTGAGCTTCTCGCCGAGAAGTCTCTCAACATCGACATTCGACCAATTCTCTGCACGCCGCCGCCGCGGCTCGACGTCTGCGAGAACGGCCAGCCGGCGTGGAAGACGATGCATCCCTACGCGGAAGCAGTCAGACGCGTCGCCGAAAAGTACGCCCTTCCGCTGATCGAACTGTATGACGAATTCGTCTCTCGGCATGACCTCGAATCGCTGCTGCCCGACCGTCTGCATCCAGGCCGAATTGGTCACCAGATCATTGCCCGCCAGTTCGCTCGGACTCTGGTGCCGTTCTGCACCGGTCGTGAACTGGAGGCTCCGGCATCACGAAGAGGTCAGAATTACGAATTCGTGACCGCCGACTGACGCACCTGGCTGCCGAAGACGATAGCCGGTCGAGCAGTAGTGCAATGCGTTTTCGGATTCGGAGAACCCTGCAGCGCACAAAAAGCGGGCGGGAAACAAATGGCTCCCGCCCGCAAAACGCGATTCCGTGTCACAAGAACACTGTCAGTTGCCAGCTTCAACCGCGGCCTGGGCGGCGGCCAGTCTCGCGATGGGGATTCGGCGAGGGCTGCAGCTCACGTAGTTCAGCCCGATTTCGTGGCAGAAGTAGACGGACTTCGGATCGCCGCCGTGTTCGCCACAGATGCCGACCTTCAGGTCCGGGCGAGTTGAGCGACCGCCATCGACGCCGATTTTCATCAGTTTGCCGACGCCCGTCTGGTCGACCGTCTGGAACGGGTCGGCCGGGACGATGTCGTGTTCCATGTAGTAGCCGATGAAGCCCTTGTAGTCGTCGCGGCTCATGCCCAGACACGTCTGCGTCAGGTCGTTCGTGCCGAAGCTGAAGAACTCGGCGTTCTCAGCGATCTCGTCGGCCGTCAGAGCAGCTCGCGGAATTTCGATCATCGTGCCGACCGTGTATTCGACTTCGACGCCCTGTTCGGCGAAGACCGTCGCGGCAGTTTCGCGAACGACGGCTGCCTGGTTGTCGAACTCGGCCTTGAAACTGGCCAGCGGGATCATGATTTCCGGATGGACTTCGGTGCCTTCCTTCTTCAGGGCACAGGCCGCTTCGAGGATCGCTCGCGCCTGCATCGCCGTGATTTCCGGATAGACGATTCCCAGTCGGCAGCCGCGGTGACCGAGCATCGGGTTTGTTTCGACGAGTTCTTCCACTCGACGCTTCACGTCGGCTTCCGTGACGCCAAACGTCTTCGCCAGTTTGCCGGCAAGTGTCGGATCGTCGTGCATGTGATGTTCTGAAAGGAACTCATGCAGCGGCGGATCGAGCAGCCGGATCGTGACCGGACGATCGCCCATGACCTTGAACAGGTGCGTGAAGTCGTCTCGCTGGAAGGTGAGCAGTTTGGCGAGTGCCTTGGCTCGGTCTTCCTGAGTTCGTGAGAAGATCATTTCGCGAATTTCGTCGAGATGATCGAAGAACATGTGCTCGGTGCGGCACAGGCCCACGCCTTCGGCTCCGAGAGCGACGGACGCTTCGGCGTCGTGTGATTCCGTATTGGCTCGCACTTTGAGAGTCCGGAACTCGTCGGCCCACTCCATCAGCTGTGCGTAGCGACCGTAGGTTTCGGATTCTTCAGGAGCCTTGTTGCCCATGAGGACTTCCATGACCTCGGACGGCGAAGTGTCGATCTGACCGTTGTAGACTTCGCCGCTGAAACCATCGATGGAAATCCAGTCGCCTTCTTTCAGGACGGTGCTGCCGACGGTGACGGTACCGGCTTCGTAGTCAATGGCCAGTGCCGCACAGCCGCAGACGCAGGTCTTGCCCATCTGGCGGCTGACGAGAGCGGCGTGCGAGGACGCTCCACCAAACGCCGTCAGGATTCCCTTGGCGACTTTCATGCCGCGCAGGTCTTCCGGGCTCGTTTCTTTACGAACGAGGATCAGCTGCAGTTCCGGGTCATCATCTTTCTTCTTCAGTGCGTGCTCGTTGTACTGAGCTTCGGCGTCCGCTGCGTGGAAGACGATCAGGCCGGACGCGGCACCGGGGCCCGCGTTGATGCCTTTCGTCAGCAGCCGATTGTCTTTCTCGGCGGCTTCCTTGGCAGCCATGTCGAAAATCGGCTGGAGCAGCTGGTTCAGGTCGTCGGCCGGGATGCGTCGCTTTGCCATGGCCGTCTTCTTGTCGATGAGGCCTTCGTTGACCAGGTCAACAGCAATGCGGACGGCGGCGAAACCGGTTCGCTTGGCGTTTCGAGTCTGCAGCATCCAGACCTTGCCACGCTGCACGGTGAACTCGATGTCCTGCACTTCTTTGTAGTGCTGCTCCAGTGTCTTGCCGATTTCGTCGAGCTGCGCGAACGCTTCCGGAGCGTCCTGTGCGAGTGTCTCTTCGATCCGCTTCGGCGTTCGCGTTCCGGCGACGACGTCTTCGCCCTGAGCGTTGATCAGGTAGTCACCGCAGAAACCGGGCAGGCCGACCGAGCAGTTGCGGGTCAGGCCAACGCCTGTCGCACAGTCGTCGCCGAGGTTTCCGAAGACCATCGCCTGCACGTTGGTCGCCGTGCCCCAGCTGTGAGGAATTCCGTACTGACGGCGGTAAACGGTCGCTCGGTCGTTGCCCCAGCTGCCGAAGACGGCACCGATGCAGCCCCAGAGCTGTTCCATCGGATCGTCCGGGAAATCGTTGCCGGTCTGTTTTTTGATGACCGCTTTGAACTGAGTCACGATGTCCTTCAGCGTATCGATCGTCAGGTCTTTCTCGTGCTCAACGCCAGCTTCTTCGCGGGCCTTGTCCAGGATGTCTTCGAAGTGGTCGGGATCGTTCTTCGATTCAGGCTTCAGACCCAGCACAACGTCGCCGTACATCTGAATGAGGCGGCGGTAGCTGTCCCAGGCAAAGTGCTCGGCACCGGCCTGCTTGATGAGTGCCTTCACAACGGTTTCGTTGATGCCGATGTTGAGGACGGTGTCCATCATGCCTGGCATGGACTCGCGGGCACCCGACCGGCAGGAGAGCAGCAGCGGGTTCTCGGCGTCGCCGAACTTCGCTCCCATGACTTCTTCGGTTTTAGCGATCGCGGCTTCGACCTGTGCTTTCAGGCCTTCGGGATACTTTCGGTCGTTGTCGTAAAAGAGGTTGCAGACTTCCGTGGTGATCGTAAATCCGGCCGGTACGGGCAGGCCGATGCGGCTCATTTCTGAGAGGTTTGCACCTTTGCCACCCAGGAGTTCTTTCATCGTGGCGTCGCCGTCGCCCGAACCACCACCGAATGAATAGACGAATTTAGTGTCTGCCATGGAAATCAAACCTCTCCAGCCCATTCCGGGCTTATTCAAACAACGTTTCGGTAACTGTTTTCCGTCCTGCAGCGACTCATCTGGAGCGTCGATCCAAGCCGCTGCTTCGTCACTGAAAAATTTGCATCGACGTGAACTCTGGAACCTGTGCGGCACCAGTTAACTCCGGGAGCCGGATGGCTTTAAGCCAATTCCGGAAACAGCGCAGCCGACCCGGACTCATCAACTTGTCCGGATCATGCGATAACTGAAACAACCGGAAGTCACGAAAGCCGCTGAGCGATCGTAGATTCCGGCTGGAACCCAACATGTGACGCCACGCCGACGCGATCATCCAGGAGCGCGTGGAATCGGCGCAAATCACGCGTCGAAGGTCGCGGGAACCTAACAGCGGTGCCGACAATCGTCAACTAAACGACCGACTTGAGAGAGTAAGCGGCGGCCGTGGTCCAAACCCGAAAACACGCAGCCCGACTCGGAAGTTCGGCGGTCGGGCTGATGTTGAAATCAGATTATCAGTCACTCGCGCGGATGAAAATCCCTGGCGAGACCTCAGCGACTCAACTGACTGAGAATCTCATCGTCAGTCGGGAAACGATCTGTCTCATGCTTTGAATAAATCAGAGCGCCATCAACCACGACGTCAAAGACGCCGCCACCGCCTTTGATCATTTCCGCTTCGACACCTGTTGCTGTTCGAATCGCATCCGCCAGACCGGCGGCTTGAGGTGTGTAGTCTCACTGTACGCAGTAGGTAATGCTGATTTTCATGCTGAGATCCCCCATGTCAGAATTGATGATTTGCAACGGCAGCTGCCTGCATTGCCCGTCGGATTGTCACGCCGGGTTGCCGATCTGTCGATACGACGTTGCCCCTGCCGGAGGCGACGGTATGACAGAATGACGCAGTGCGAAGGCTTTTGCTGCGAAACTCCGCGCGACTCGGTGTTCGCTGGCTTGATTCGTCCATTCGCGAAGCTCATGCTCGTCTGAACGCCTGAGGATGCAGGCCTGAATCGAACGACTTGTCTATCAGGATGCGAAACCATGTCCGGAACAAACTCTCCACTTGCTGGTCGCACTGGTCGTCGGGAATTCCTCGCGGCGAGTGCTGCATCTCTCGCCGCATTCTCTGTCGAAACCGCACGAGGTTACGCGGCCAATGACACGCTCAATGTGGCGTGTATCGGAACCGGTGGCCGCTGCCGCCGACTCATGGAAAGACTGCCGCTGATCCCCGGCGTCCGCATTGCTGGCGTCTGTGACATCTGGGAAGAACACCTGTCCCAGGGTGCCGCCCTGGCCGATCCGAAAGCGATCAAGGAAGGAACTGACTTCCGTCGTCTGCTGGATCGTTCGGATATCGATGCCGTGGTCATCGGGTCTCCAGATCACTGGCACACTCCCATGCTGATCGCGGCGTGCGAAGCCGGGAAGGACGTCTATGTCGAGAAACCGCTGACTCACGATCTGAGCGAAGGCGCGGCGGCTGTTGAGGCTCAGAACAAACACAAGCGCGTCGTTCAGGTAGGAACTCAGCAGCGCAGCATGCCACACCTGCAGGAAGCGCGCGAAATTCTCCGATCCGGTCAGCTTGGACAGATCCACAAGATTCACCTTTCCTGGAACCGAAATCAAAGTCGCTGGAGCCGCCCGAAGTACAACATCGATCCGGCCAGCGTGAACTGGAAACAGTTTCTGGGGAACGCTCCTGATCAGCCGTTCGACGAGTACCGCTTCCGCAACTGGCGCTGGTTCTGGGACTTTGGTGGCGGCATCTTCACTGACCTGATGGTCCACTGGATCGACACCGCTTACTGGATGCTCGACATGGACAACCCGACCACGGCCATGAGCGTCGGCGACCAGTTCGCCGCCAGGGACCTGTGGCAAACGCCGGACACCGTGCAGACTCTGTTGCATTATCCCGATTCGAAACTGCAGGCCTACTTCGAAGGCACGTTCATTAATCACCAGAACCGGGCTGCACTCACTTTTCTGGGAACCGAAGCGAACCTTTATTGCGACCGAGGTCGCTACGAAGTTCGTCCGGAACGGGACAGCAAGGTCGCAGCACGGAAACGCGTCGACGGAGCGCGAGACATCCTCGGCCTGGACTTCTACGACGAAGTCGACGGGGCGCTCCACCACCTGACGAACTGGGTCGAATGTGTTCGGTCCCGCAAACAAACGACCTGTCCAGCCGAAGAAGGCGTTCGATCGGCCGCAGCCGCTCACCTGGCGAACCTCTCGATCCGATCGGGCCAGGTCGCACGCTGGAAAGACGTCACGACCAAGCGGTAACGACTGAGATTCCTTTGAAGGCTCACGGCGGGTCTGTGGAATCAATTCAGAAAGGCACGACTCAAGATGGGGCTGTTTAAGTTGCTGCACGGTCACAAGGCCCGCGCGTTCGAAGGAATTCCCGGACCGGAGCCTTCATTCCCGATGGGAAACGCCGGAGCGTTTCTCGACGGTCGCCTGCCGTGGGAAGTGTGTTGTGACTTTGCCCACGAGTTCGGTGGTGTCACCCTGATCTGGATGGCTGGGCAACCGGCGCTGGTCCTGAACGATCCCGCCCTTATCGGCGAAGTTCTGGAATCAAGCTGGACGAATTTCTACAAAGATGCGCCGTGCAAGGCGCTGGCTCCGGTGATCACGCGCGGCAGCCTGTTCATCTCGAATTACGGGAAAGGCTGGAGCAAGGGACACGCGGAGAACCCATTCACGACATTGGATCAGGATCAATGGCTCGCTCAACAGGTCGCCCCTCTGCGGAAGGTCATTAAGAACGACGTCGAGAAGTTCATCGAACGGTCGGCCTCGTCGACCATCGACCTGTACCGGGACATGCAGAAACTCTCGTTCCACGCGTTCAGTCAGGCGTTCTGGGGTCGGATATTCGGTGACGAAGTCTTCGAGTGGTTTCAGACACTGGCTCGCACCGGAGACCGGCGCATGCAGTGCAGGATTCCGCCGCTGCTCAACCTGCCACCCCTGCGGCCAGGGTTCTACTCGGCACGCTCCAAGTGGTACATCATGTTCGAGCGAATCGTCAAAGAGGCTCGCAGGAATCCCGACGCCAGCGCCCCCGACATGCTGAACCAGGCACTCTGCCATGGGGCGAATCTGCCCGACGCAGTGCTGGCCGAGACCCTGGCAACCAACTTCTTCGGCGGAGTCTTCTCCGGCTCCAGCACCATCAACACCAGTTTGTACATGCTGGCGAAGCATCCGGACGAATGCAAAAAACTTGTCACCGCGCTGAAGAAGGATCTCGGCGATGCCGACTCGTTTGACATTGATGCCCTGCTTTCATGTCGGCAACTGGACTTTGTTCTGCGCGAGGCCATGCGGTACTACCCGGCCGTGCCGCTTTACCTGCGGAACTCGGCGAAAGACCGCGAAGTCCAGCTGGGAGCACACACTCTGCCCCGCAACACGATGCTGTTCATTTCGAATTACTACTTACACAGGTACTCACACCACTGGCCACAGGCCGAGAAGTTCGACCCCTCCCGCTGGGAAAAAGGTGTGGCCGAAGAAAACCCACTCGGCAGCGGTTACTTCTTTCCGTACGGTCGAGGTCCTCGCGCGTGCATCGGGCAGCAGTACGGCGTCTTTTACACGAAGCTGGCCCTGGCAACTTTGCTGTTGAATTCAAAGATCGACCTGAACCCGGCGCAGAAGTTCAACCAGTTCTTCTTCTTCGGCGTCATGATGCCCAACGGCCTGAAAGCAAAATTCACGGCTCTATAACCACCGCGTGTAAGCGCCGCCTGTCCTCGCGACACTGATCCCTCGCCTGTCCGACACAATCGGCACTGTTTCACAAATCGGAAACGCTTCGCCGACCGAACGTGATTCACTCATCGGGAATGTTTCCCTACTCACCGCACGCGGTGCCTCCGACGTCTGCATCAGGTGACCATCACGACAACCGTTATTTCTGCTGGGATCGGTCAAAGCATTGCGACGAAAGAGACCGATACGGTTGCGCCATTCGAACAAGGCCTCTCTGCCTTCCGAATGCCTGCCACCGCATCCCTCTCAGGAGCAAGGACATGGTCGAGTGCAAAACGATTCTTTCATGGGTTCTAGCGATCAGCCTTGGGGGAGCATCCGCCGTTCTGTCCGACGAAACAGATAATTACGTGGTGCATCCAGAGACGGAAACTCCCGATGTCAGGGATACAACCGAGCTGAAGATCGATCGAATTTTCGATCAGCCTGTCGTGACTCCTGTGGTGGCTGAGGCGCTCTTCGAAACCGACTGTTGCCCGAACCCGCCTCCTGGCGAACGTACTGGTGGCTGCTCGGAAACAGCGAGTTGCTCGACCGACGGCGGTTGCCTTTCTATCGGAGACTGCAATCCCGACGCATGGTTCCGCTTCGATGCCGATGCGAAGTCCGTCCTGCCAGAAGGAAACCCGATTGACGAGTTAATGAAAACCGTCCTGGCGCCAAAGGACTGGTTCAACTGCCCGGTCAACGTCGGTGGCTGGCACTGGTGGAACATCGATACCGGTGGAGTCGGCAACGGAGGCTATGGCGCTGTCGGCTTTCGAGGCACCTACGCTTACTACGTTGTCGCACAGCCCGAAGTGAAGCTTGATGATGACAGTAAAATTGGTGCTTATGTTTTCTATGCGGGCCGGGATGGCGAACCTTACCGGTCTTACTACCCGAGTAACTTCTGGTTTCTGGAAGCGTACGCGTCCTACTCATCCGATGACCTCGGCATACTCAAGGCCGGTTTGATCAACACAAAATTCGGATTAGATTACTACCTCGGCTTCATCGGAACCGCACCGTACTTCGATGGTTTCATTCAGGACGCGGACTACGGTCTCTCGTGGGAAAAGAAACATGAGGTCTGCGACGACCTGACGGTCGACACAGTCGCTCAGTTCTTCTTTCACGACGGAGCCTGGAACGGCGGCCTGGCTAATCACAATACGGAGAGCGTGGCCGGCCTCCACGAACGAAACACGCTCGTACTTCGGATGGCTCCGAAATGGACCTTGTCCGACGACTCAACGCTGGCGTGGGGTATTTCGGGGCTTGTCGGCGAGATCGACAGCAACGTACCCGGTTTTGCGAACGACACTCGAACCGTGTTGGGAACCGACGTCGACTACTTCAATGGCCCGCTCAACCTGCGCGGTGAAGTTCTCCAGGTTAACGGCAGAACTGTTCCGACAAGACTCGTTTCCGGAGGACCTTCGAGCCGGATCACCAGTTTCTCAGCCGAAGCTGGCTACACCGTCGGACCGGTGAAGTACCGCGGCGTCTACTCTGCCAGCTACGATGCCCACCCAGCGGGACGACAGAACATCTGGAGTCTCGGGGCGGTAACCCAGGTCACCCCAAACGTGCGACTCTTCACCGAGTACACCGAGTGGACGGTTGACGGAAACTCCGCTTTCGGCAGCACATCCATTATCGAAGGCGTGCAGATGGTCGTTCACTGGCATTACTAACTCAGGATCGCAGCAACGTCCTGGTGACTCAACTGGTGCATGACCAGTGGCTGTGACCGATCATCCTGCGACTGCTGCCAGGTGGCCATCAGGCCGGCGTCGGTTAGGAGCACATCGACATACCGGCTGCAACCGGTTCCGTACGGGCTGATGAATTGCGGAAGATACTTTGACAGCCGCTCGACATGTTCAAAGCTTCCATTCTGGATGTAGGCCACGCCGCCGAGTTCTTCGCATGAGTAACCTCGCGGTCGCTTCACGGCGGTGGAATGCTCATCCAGATCCCGCAGCGACTCGCCGCCGTCATAGAAGAACAGGCTGACATCCAGCTCAGCAAACGCTCCGACTGTTGGAACATCCAGCACGCAGGTTCCGCGAGTCATCGCAACATCCCAGGTGGTGCCGCGAGGAAAGAAATCGTACACCGCCGGGTCGAATGAGGGCGTTTTCGAAATGCGACCTTGTCCGCTGTACGGTGACGCGCGAAAGCCAGTATTCGAACTCGACCAACTGAACGGATGACTGCAGAACAGCAGGTTCAGATTTCCCTTCGCCCGCTCGTACAGAAAAGGATCCTTGACGTGCAACCAGCGAAGATCTTCGCATTCTACAACGGTCTCGATTGGTGAATCTTTCAGACCTTCAATCGTTTCGGCAGCCAATCGCTCGATCGTCCAGACGCCGGTTCCCGGTTTGAGGTACTCGCCGAACCCTGCTGGATAACCAACACCGTCCTTTTCGGTCGAGACGTAAAGTTCATAGCCGTTGGCCAAACGTCGCAGAGCGCTGCCTTCGATGGAAAGCACCTTTCGTGAGCCAGCATTGAGGTCCGACTTCGAGAAGCTCAGCGATTTCTCCCAGACGTCTCCACCGTCACGCGAGGTGAAGACGGCCAGTTCGAGACCTCGCTCACCCGCCGCCACGCCAGTTCGCGAATCTCCATGATTGCGATACCGACCAACGACGTGCAGGGATCCGTCCACATCCTGAATCGTGTTGCCTCCCCCGAACCAGAATCCGGTCAACGGCTGCTGAGCTGGAACGATCGTGCGTGCTCGCTGCTGATCGACGAGAGCATTGGCGAGGTTCGTCAAACGCTGTTCCAGCTCGACAGTAAGTAGCGACATGAAGTTCGTTCCTGACGTTGAATGTGAGTGTTCAATTCGAGCCCGCCGACGTCAGTCGACTGCGTTGAGACGGTTTCGAGAAGGACGCGGAAGGTCTACCGATTGCCTTCAATCCTGGCAATCGATCGGCAACAACGCTGATCCTGTTTTGCGAGTTGTAACGAATGAAGTGGGACGACTTTGTTTCGCGTGACCCGCACTTCTTTACGGGTCGACGAGGCCACCGTAGGATGCCGTCTCGAACTTCGGCTGCTTCGTCTGCGCTCATGATTCCCCCCCGGCAGATTCAGCAGAAGTCCGAAACTTGATGGCGACAACTTCATTCAGCGCCGCGAGTTCGACATCCAACGGTTTCAGCGGACACAAACATGCGGGCAAAACATGTCAACAACACCGAAGAAGCCAGCCGACAAGGTGAGGGTACGATCCAGTAATCCTCTCGCCAGAAAGATTCCGACACAGGATGCCGTCTGGCTGGACGGTCCCGTTCCGGCTGGTTTCTGGCAGTCCCCGGATAACCAGCGGACGTACCTGCTCTGGCTGGGACAGAAACTTGGTTATCGACGACTCGACGACTACTACAGAATTCAGACGAACGACTTCAAAACCAACCGAGGCAGCGGCGCACTTGTGTACTGCTGGGGCAGTTCGTCAGTCACCGCGGTCATCAGCACCTTTCCAGATCATGACTGGAAGGAATGGCTGTTCGTGACGTGCCCGAGATCGTTCTGGGCAAACCGATCGAACCATCAGCGCTACATGAAATGGCTCGGGGAGCAGTCAGGCATCAACGAGCCGGACGGCTGGTACAGAATTACGAACCGTGACTTTCGCGAGCACAAGGGCGGCGCGTTCCTGCTGCATTACGACAGCACGATCTCAGCTGCGGTGAAGGCGTACCTCCCCAGGCGAACCTGGAACGAATGGCAGTTCGGAAAAACCCCCAAGGGTTTCTGGAATCACCGAAATAACCGACAGCGCTATTTGAAATGGCTTGGCAAACGCCTGGGCGTTAAGAAACTGAACGACTGGTATCGGGTCACCCGACTGGAGTTTGAGCAACACTTCGGCAACCAGCTGATGAAGTATTACAATGGCTCGCCGCTGGCCGCAGCGATGGACTGTTATCCCGACCATAACTGGCTCGAATGGAAATTCGCTCGCGTTCCAGTTGGCTTCTGGCAGAAGAAAGCAAATCGCGAACGGTATCTCGACTGGTTGGAGAAGCAGCTGAAGATTCGAAAACTCGAAGACTGGAGTCGGGTTCGGCGAGTCGACTTGAAAAACAACTTCGGCGGAGGCCTTCTCGCGATGTACCGATCGATCGAGACTCTGCTGCAAAAGTCCGGTCGAACGAAAGCGGTCTCTCGTGGTTCCCGTCGTTGAAGAGCTGAAATCTGTTCCGGAGCCTGCGGACGTGTTACGCATATTCGCAGGTACTCCGGGTCTTGTGCTCTTTGACAGTGCTTTGCAGCAAGGCCGACTCGGTCGATATTCGTTCCTGACCGCTGGCCCGCTGGTCAGTTTCGAGATTCAGCAGGCAACGTTTGGCAGCGACCCCTTCGCGGCGGTCCGCGAATCACTGTCTGAACTGAATGAACGGTTCGAGCTGCATCGCATTCCCGACCTGCCACCCTTTCAGGGCGGAGTTGCAGGTGTTCTTTGTTACGAACTCGGTGGTTGCTGGGAGCGAGTTGCTCGCACGGGCAAGGACGAATTTCAATTGCCCGACGCCTGGTTCGGAGTTTACGACTGGGTGCTGGCCTGGGATCACGACCAGGATCGAGCATGGATCCTGTCTCACGGCCTGCCGGCCATCGAGCAATGCGATAAGAATGGGCTCGCCTCAATCCTCGACAACGCGGATCACGACGCCTGTCAGACGCGAGCAACGGCGAGGGTTCAAGAGGTGCTCGCGAAGCTCGACGCTACCAGCAATCAACCGGCGCATATGGCAATTAAATCGGATGCCTTCGTACGCAGCCTCGCACCGGACCAACTATCAACTCAGTACCCGCTTTCCGGATGGGGCGGCGTCACCAGCGATTTCTCACGCGACGAGTATCTGAAAACAGTCGAGCGTGTCATCGAGTACATTCATGCGGGCGACATCTTTCAGGCCAACGTTTCACAACGATTGCTGGCCCGTTGCGATCTGCCGCCGACCGAGCTGTATCACACGCTGAAACATTGTAACCCGGCGCCGTTCGCCGGCTTCTTCGCTCACGACGATTGGGCGATCGTTTCTGCATCACCTGAACGCTTTCTGCGAGTTGAAGACGGTGTCGTTGAAACGCGACCGATCAAAGGAACTCGACAGCGCAGGACTGCTCCGGAAGCTGATCTGTTCACGCGTGACGAGCTGCGGCAAAGTGAGAAAGACGTTGCCGAAAACGTGATGATTGTCGACCTGCTCCGCAACGACCTGTCCCGAGTGTGCAAGCCTGGATCAATTTCCGTTCCTGAACTCTGCGTCGTCGAAACCTACGAAACGGTGCAGCATCTTGTGTCTGAAGTTCGTGGAACACTGCAGGACGGCGATGCTTCAGAAACTGCCAGGCATGACGTATGGTCGCTGCTGGCAGCGACGTTTCCTGGTGGATCGATTACCGGCGCACCAAAAGTCCGAGCCATGGAGATCATCTCGGAACTGGAGCCGACAGTCCGAGGCCCCTATTGTGGGAGCCTGTTCTATGCCGGTTTCGATGGCACACTCGACAGCAGCATCCTGATCCGATCGTTCGTGTGCCGGCGAGGCTGGGTTCAATGCTCGGTTGGTGGTGGCATCGTCGCACAGTCGGATCCGATCGCTGAATACGAGGAAACACTCCACAAAGCAGCAGGCATGCTGCGAGCACTCCAGCAGGCCGGGCTATGCCAGCGTCTGAAAAACTAGCTGCAATAAACGCTGGAAAAGTAAATCGACGAAAAAACGCTTAATCCGACTTTGAACGGCTTTCCCAGGTGTCCTGAGTTAAGTGAAATCGCTCACCGCATGATTCTGCTGATCGACAACTACGACAGCTTTGTCTTCAACCTTGCCCGGTACGTGACCGAGCTGGGTGTCGAAGCGAAAGTCGTACGCAACGACGCCGTTTCGGTTTCTGAAGTCATCACCCTGCAGCCTGATGCCATCATCCTCTCTCCCGGCCCATGTACTCCCGCCGAAGCCGGCATTTGCGTCGAGCTGGTTCGGAAGGCTGCCGACACTATTCCGATACTCGGCGTGTGCCTCGGCCATCAGTCCATCGCCGCAGCTCTTGGCGCCGACATCGTCCGAGCCCCCAGGCCGATCCATGGTCGAACATCGCTGGTGACTCATGACGGTCGAAGACTGTTCGACGGACTGCCGAGCCCGCTGCGAGTCACGAGGTACCATTCACTCGTCGTCGATGAGGATTCACTGCCGGACGAACTGCAGGTGACTTCGCGAACGGACGACAATCTGATTATGGCACTGCAGCATCGCCAGCACTCCGTCTTCGGAGTTCAGTTTCACCCCGAGTCTATTCTCACTCACATGGGGCACGAACTCCTGAGGAATTTTCTCCGGATTGCCGGAATCAAAGCAACCAGATCCCCGGCAGGCGACACGATCGAAACAGCCGGAATCGGGCCTGCTGTCGTTCCGGAAGGGAATTCAGAAATCGACTCGCGGTGGGACGTAAATCCCGACAAACCGCTCCACTGGTAATTCCAGAAAATTCTGCCGGTTCAAGTCTCCGAACAATCGCTGATTGTTGGAGTGATGGAGCGACCGTACAATGGGCAGCGTCGAAGATACAGCGGGGCACCATCACCGCGTGCCCGCCCTCGCGACACCGGTTTCCATGGGAACTCCACATGACTGAATCACGTGAATCAGCCATCCTGAAACGAGTCTTCCCCCTCAGCGTCAGTCTTTCGAATGCAGAGTTCTGCAACGTAATCACTTCCGGATCTTCAGCTCATCGATTCGCACATGTCAGCATTCACCAGAAGCAGCGTCTGGACTTCGCAAGGCCGAACATCGGCGGCGCTTGAGGTCTATCTGCTGGGTACGGTGGATTTCGATGCGGCTATGTTTCTGCAGGACCGACTCATTGATGAAGTTTCCAGCCGAACAGACCGCCTGGGTGCTCTGATTATCTGCGAGCATCCGCCGATGGTATCCGTCGGTCGTGATGGCCGAGTGACCGACCTGCCTGTCGACACAAGAGACTTCACCTCGCGCATGATGGAAATCCGCCGCGTGGACCGCAGCGGCGGCACGCTGGTCCATGCTCCCGGACAGATCGCCGCTTACCCGATTCTCCCATTAGAGCGGCTGGGCTGCGGACTCGCGGAATTTCAACAGAAACTTCTGAATTCCCTCCTGGCAACCGCCGCCGAACAACGTGTCACGTCGCAGGCGATCGACACACCTCTGGGTACCACCTGCCGCTGCGGGCAGTTTTCCTGGATTGGTGCATCGGTCCGCGACGGAGTGTCGTCTCACGGTTTGTTTCTTAACGTGTCGCCGGTCATGGACACGGTTCGGCTGGTCCGCTCGACGATCGACCGAACAAACATCGCTTCGCTATCCATGCAGCGGATGGAGCCGGTGCCTATGCACAAGGTCCGGGAAGCGTTAATGCGGCATCTGTCCGACCAGTTTGACTACACAGAAACCCACCCCTACACCGGCCACCCCCTGCTGCAGCGGACATGGCGAAAGGTCATGCAGAATGCTTGACGGCTCCGAATTGAACTTTTCACTGCCTGTCGTGACAAACGCTACGGACAGTGCACCAATCGGCACTCTGCGTGAAAAACGCAGGCTGCCGCGCTGGCTGAAACGCCCGCTCCCGCAACCGGGCATGTACTACACCGACAGCGTCATTCAGGACCTGCGTCTGGAGACCGTCTGCGAAAGCGCCAAGTGTCCGAACCGCACGGAGTGCTGGTCTCAGCAAACCGCGACGTTCATGATCCTCGGCAACGTCTGCACGCGGCCATGTGGATTCTGCTCAGTACCGAAAGGC
The DNA here is from genome assembly GCA_027624335.1 of Planctomycetota bacterium. Lineage (GTDB taxonomy): Bacteria > Planctomycetota > Planctomycetia > Planctomycetales > Planctomycetaceae > JABMPE01. Next base: position 1,316 of record JAQBWV010000047.1, on the reverse strand, counting down.
AAGACGGAAACGGTCCAACTCGACGAACCTGAGCGCGTGGCAGAAGCCGCCGAACGGCTCGGTCTGAAATACGTCGTCATCACCTCAGTCACACGCGACGACCTCCCCGACGGCGGAGCCGACCATTTTTACAACTGCGTTCTGGCAGTGAGGGAGCGAACCGGGGCCAGGGTTGAAGTTCTCACCCCCGACTTCATGGGGAACCGTGACGCGATCAGTCGAGTGATTGCAGCCAGACCGGACGTCTTCAACCACAACACAGAAACAGTCCCGCGACTGTACCACCGAGTGCGGCGCAACGCGGAATACCAGAGAACGCTTAATCTGCTCGCTCAGGTGAAAGCAGAAGCTCCGGACATGCCGACCAAAAGCGGCGTGATGCTGGGACTTGGCGAAACGATCGACGAGTTGATGAAAGTCTGCGCTGATCTGCGAGCAGTCGGCTGCGACATGCTCACCCTCGGCCAGTACCTGCAGCCAACCGGCGGGCATCTGCCTGTCGAGCGTTACCTGCCACCCGAAGAGTTCGACGAAGTCGGCGACCGGGTACGAGCCCTTGGCTTCTCGATGGTAGCCAGCGGCCCGTTCGTCCGCTCCAGCTACCACGCCGGCGAAATGGCCTCAGAGCACGATCAAACCGCAGCCACAATTTCGTAGGGCAGGCTCCTGCTGGCAAAGTAACACACTTGCTCCACAGTCCTGAGTGCCCCGCCCGCCCAGAGCTCCCCCGAAATCCGATTCATATATTCCATCCGGAACAACCGAACTTGCGACCAGCGTGAGACGCAGAAATCGACGTCCTACGACTTGTTCGGGCATTCGCCAGTCTCTATTCTGCCCCGTCGCAATCGCGAGCCCAAGTGGCGGAATTGGCAGACGCGCTAGGTTCAGGTCCTAGTGGGATTCAACTCCCGTGGAGGTTCAAGTCCTCTCTTGGGTACTGGTTCAAAAAGAACAGATTGGAACCCTTCGGAATTCAAAGGAATTTCGAGGGGTTCTTTCTTTTGGTGCCCCCATTCCACCACATTCCGACGTGTACCGTGCCGGATTTCGTGCCGGCTGGGTGGCCCGCTGGGAACGGACGGTTCGCAGAGTGCCCGGATGGTCGCTCGTGCGGATTCGAGCCAAAGCACGTCGTTCTGTTTTCATCGCCAGCTGACGGTGAGGCATCCTGTGAATGAGGCACCCAACCACGAATGGTCGGGGCCACCCTCCGAAGTTTGAAGCTTCCTGGAATCAGAAGCCGTTCAGGGTTGCCAGGGCTGCCAGTACGGACGTTTCGATGGCCAGAGCGTTGTTGTCGAACTCGCCGACGT
>JAQBWV010000340.1 GCA_027624335.1 Planctomycetota bacterium | reverse complement strand
AGGAGTTGTCTGAGAAATTGGAGCCCGCGTGACAGGCGGCACAGTTCGCTTTTCCAAAGAAAAGTTTGCGACCTCGCTCAGATGCTTCGGAAAGTGCTGACGTGTCGCCCGCCTTGAACTTGTCGAAAGGAGCATTTCCGGAAATGACCGTCCGCTCATAAGCGGCGATAGCCTTTGCAATGCCGTCGGGAGTGACGTCCGTCCCGAAAACTTTCTGGAACTGGCTTTTGTATCCGGCGATTCCGTTCAACTTTCGAACCGCATCTTCGATGGACAGTGCCATCTCTATGGGATTCGCGATCGGGCCCAGAGCCTGCTCTTCAAGGGAAGCTGCCCGACCGTCCCAGAACTGTTGCGCATAGTACGCTGAATTGATCACACTCGGAGCACTTCGACCACCCTTCGCGCCACCGACGCCAGTCGCAAAACGCTCACCGTTGCTGAACCCTTTTTCCGGAGCGTGGCAGCTGGCACACGAAACCGTGTTGTCCTTCGAAAGACGACTCTCGAAATAGAGCTGCATTCCGAGCGCAACTTTTTCCGCGGTTTGAGGGTTGTCATCCGGAACGGGAACCGGCTTGAGCCCAAGCGGCGGATCATCGGCCACCGTAGTCTGTCCAATCATCAACCCGATCATCACCAACGCGATCGCGGATACCGACCCGCGAACAGCTCTCCACAGCGTTCGAAACGCGAAATTATCCAGGTGTGTCATATGCTCCGTCCTGATCAGGGCGTGGGACTGGCGAGTTGGAAGGAAGGCTGTCGGTTGAAACCCATTTGCTCAAGACAGCGAAAGGCGGGCGAGTTACATCATTTCCGGGATGCCCCTGAGCTGAGGTAACGAGGGGATGACTTTATCGGTCGGTCATCAAACGCCGCAAGCGACCGGCTGGCATCGTTCTGGCTTCCGTATTCGAAGCGAGGATACGAAACTTCCGTTTTGGATCACGGAATGAAAACGGCAGTTGCGCTGAGACGAGATGGAGTGTCGCTCAGGCAAGCGGCAGCAGGTCGGTCCGCTGGTTTTATTCAGCGTATTTCGAACCCGTCGGGTTGCCACAAGTACCGGGTTAGTCATGTGGAAGCGAGAGTCAGAAGAATCGCTCAATCGGCTCCTGCAAAGCAGAAGCAACCTGGCGTTGTGCTTCTTCCTGCTGTCAGCGGCAACGCTGACGATAGCGTTCGGTGGAGCCTGGTTGCTGATTCGACTCCGCTCGTTCGTTCCGACAGGACAGAACTTTCTGTTTCCACCGGAGTTCGTCGTCAGCACCTTGCTGCTGATGGCCGGTAGCGCGACTCTGCAGAATGCAAGGCTTCACGTGCGATGCGAGCGGCAACGAATCTTTCGTCGACGGCTGATGCAGTCACTTTTCTGCGGGATCACGTTTGTAATGGTTCAGACTCAAGGTCTGTGGTGCCTGCTCGCTCAAAAGAATGCAGCCAGGACAATTGGACTCCGTGATGGAGCATTCGCTTTCGTGCTAATGCACGGAGTCCATTTTGTCGTTGCGCTGCTGTTCGTCGCGTTCGTTCTGCTGCAGGCGCTCGCCGACCGCTATGACCACGAATACTCCTGGGGAGTAACCTTCTGCACCTGGTTCTGGCACGCCCTGGGAATCATCTGGCTGGTCATCATGAGCGGTTTTCTGATCGCGGCAGTCGCTCCCGTTTAAGAACGGACGTCGGATTCCGCTGACCAGTCGTCAGACCGGAACGGTGAAGCCGGAAGCATGTCTTTGTTGTAAAGGTTCGCCCCGACTTGATTTTTCGTGTAGCCATACCGGACGGCGACCGGCCCGGGAACTTCCTTCGACATCAGTGATGACAGCCATCCCCGTTCCGGGAATTGTGAGCGTCTGCCGCTGCGCTTCGCGAATGCGTGAGTCGCCGAGTGCTGAGAGTCCCGTTTCCGACTCAACGCCGCAAGCGCGACAGCGAGCTAACAATTCGGTTCGGAAGTTGCGGCTCTAAAGCGACGGTAGAGCGCTGAGCCAATCGAACGAAAACGTCTCGTCGATTTCTTCCAGCATGTCGAAGGTGTCACCTGCGTCAGCACCGCTGCCGCTGCCTCCGACGAGAGTGTCCTGACCATCGCCGCCGATCAACTCGTCGATTCCTGAGCGGCCAATCAGCAGATCGTCTCGGTCGCCACCGTTGAGAGAATCATTTCCCTGGCCGCCCCAGAGCGTATCCCGACCGTTGCCGCCATCAATCAAATCTGCATTGGCGTCATCAGACAGGGACACGTTCTGAAAGTCGTCGCCGTCGAGAAGGTCATCGCCGTCCCCACCCATGAGGGTGTCTTCACCAATGTCCCCGAAGATGGTGTCGTTTCCGCTGCCGCCATTCAGCAGGTCATTGCCGCCAAGTCCGTCGAGGCCGTCGTCGCCACCGCCACCGCTGAGCACATCATCTTGTACGGTGCCGATCAGGATGTCTCGGCCACTTCCGCCGTTCATCGTTACGGAGCCGGGAAACTCACTGGCGTCGATCGCGTTAAACCCACTGCTCGTTCGCAACGTGGCCAGTTCAATGTCCTCGTTCGGCATCGAATCACTTGGACCAGTCGTCTCTCCCAGTGGCTTCAATTGACTCGACGTCAACTCGAACACTCCGGAAAGCCACGCCGCCAGTTGATCGACTCCTTCTCCTCCAACGAGCGTGTTGTCTCCGTTGCCTCCGCTCAGGGAATCGTCACCGGAACCGCCATCAACCTGGTCGTCGCCAGCACCGCCACTAAGAGCGTCGTTGCCGTTCCCTCCGACGATAATGTCATTATCGTCTCCCCCGATCAGCTGATCGTCTCCATCCATGCCGAGCAGCGTCACCGGACCATCGAAGTCGTCAGCAATAAAAACGTCGTCCTCAGCGGAACCGACGAAGATCGCGCTTTCGATGTCTTCCGCCGGAATCCAATTTGGTTCCAGAACCCTGCCTCGCGTCCAGTCCCCCATTCGGCTCAGTCGATCATTCGACAACAGAAAGTCGCCAGCTCGAGATACCGACAGGACATCGAATCCCGCTCCACCACTAAGCGTGTCTCTGCCTGTTCCTCCGCGAATTGTGTCACCACTTCCCCCGTCTCCGAATAGTCGGTCACTGCCTGCTCCACCTTCAACCCAGTCACTGCCTCCGCCACCACTGATGAGATCATTTCCGGTCCCGCCGATCAGCGTGTCATTGCCCATTCCACCAAACAACGAGACTCGAAATCTGAAGTTCGTTGCATCGATCAGGTTGTCACCACTGCCACCCGTCAGGTGTGCGGATTCGATTGATTCCAACTCGTCATTGCCGAGCCCACTCAATCGGTCTGTCGTCAGTGTGAAATCGACATCACCGGACTCGACCACCTGATCGGCGCTGCCACCACCGACCAACCGATCGTCACCTTCGCCTCCCGAAAGAAAATCCTGAGCCCCTTGCCCCAGCACGAGATCGTTTCCGGCATTCCCATACAGCGTGTCACGACCGCGACCTCCTTCGAGTCGGTCATTGCCAGCCTCACCGCTCAACAGATCATCGCCGGCGCTGCCATCGATCGTGTCGTACCCCGCACCTCCTGAGATCGTGTCCAATCCGACACCGCCCTCGATTCGAATGCCGATCGTCAGGCCGTCCGTTTGAATGAGGTCATTGCCCATGCCGCCAAAGACCGTTACGCGACCTTCAAGGCTGTCTGGCAGTGATGCGATGGTGAGCCGGTCTGCGACCGTGGATCCAACGATCTGCAGTTCGCTGACCGAAATGGTCGGCAATGTTCTGATCAACTCACCGTTTCGAGACAGCTCCAGGCCAGTGTCTGTCGCAGAAAGCCGGTAGTCCGCGCCGTCGTCGGGCAGAGTCAGTGTTTGTACGGAAGGAACGTCGCCATTATGAAGAACGATCGAATAATCTTCGACCTCGCCGTCAGCAGCCGTCCCCGTGGGAGTCAGACCTCCTGCCGTGCTGATTCGGAAACGTGCGAATGTCGACCCGGTAACGGCACCGGCCGGAATGACAAACGCCAGCGGGTTGTTCCCCGCAGATACCGACACACTGGTCGCAATCTGCTCTCCGAAGTCAGTAAAGTCTCCGTCCGCGTTGAAATCAATCCATCCATCCAGCAGTCCGACCGCACTCGCTGTGACGATCGCGTTTCCCGGCGTCGACTGACCTGTCAGAACCAGGAGGTCGAAAGGAAATACCACGCCATCTTCCTCGGCACCGTCACCGGAAGCATTCTCGCTGGCGCTTGGTGTTGTCTCGTATTCGAAGAGTCTGCCCAGTCGAGGTCCGGCAGCGGCGGCCTCATGGGAGGCTGGTCCAGCCCCCGCAGTATCGTAACTCGCCGGCGCATCACCGAAGTCGAAATGAATCCCCGGCAATGGGGCGCGCTCAACGTTCAGCGAGGTGCTGCTGCGTTGAAATCGAGTAAACACAATTCCGGAGTAAAGTGTCTGGTCGGGCAATGACTCCCAGAAGCCACCAATATCGACGACGTCGTTACTGGTCCGCCTGACAGTCAGCTCGTTCACTCTCAGCAGACTGACCGCTAACGGGCTTAGAGTGAGTGTCTGACCACCTCCACCGCTTAGATCGATGTTCTCCAACCCCGAGATGCGCGTCGCCAAAGCTGAAGTCAAGTCGAGCGATGCTCCATCGCCGGTGAGTTGCAGCCAGTCGACAGTACCAGGTCCACCATCGTACTCATCAAACTGGTCGTCATCAGCCGATCGAACCAGCGTGTCTCCGCCAGACTGACCATATAACCTGTCGAGTCCCAGTCCGCCGTGCAGAATGTCATCCCCGTTGCTACCCCGCAGAGCGTCGTCGCCCTCGTTACCGGACAGCGAATCGTCACCAGCACAGCCGATCAGAGTGTCGTTGCCGGGGCCGCCTGAAACTTCATCCGGGCCACGAGTACCAAGCACCAGGTCGTTGCCTGGTCCCGCATCGACCACGAATAGAAAGTTCGCCAGAGACACTCGATTCGCGACGACTTGATCGTCACCGCTTCCGGCATGAACGGTCAACGATTCGACGCCTGATCCGACTTCGAGCTTCGTCGTCAGATCTGGCAAGGTTGTTCCTGTCGCCCGTTCAGCAACCACTTCGATATGATCCGCATCGGAAGTCGCGTCAACCGTCCAGGAATCCGTTCCGGCGCCGCCGGAGAATAGAAACGTCAACGTGACGCCTTCACGAGTCTGCACGTGCAACGTGTCATCACCGGCATGTCCGTATGTAACGACTCGCTCAGTCGTGATTGAACTCAATGGTACGTCGACGGTAAACGCATCAACCTGAGTTCCCGAAATCGCAGATACCTCGGCGTTCGAATCGGTAATCCGAATCCGATCTTCCAGAACGCGCACGGTGATCTGGTTGTCGTCGTCGGCGAATTCGTCGCGAATGACCAACGTGCCTTCGAAAACTTCAACGGCAAGACCTGTCCCTGACAACAGTGTGCGTGTCTGCAATGACTCAACGAGCGCAATTCCCGACTGACGGCGGCGACGTTTCCGACACCCGACTTTCCAGAGTGCCCGCCAGTCAAAATTGTTTGCTCCTGCCACTACCAGATTCCTTTCAGGATCGCGCATCAGACACCTTCCGGGGCAGCTTCAAATACTGCCATTTCTGCCTATTTTGCGCAGACTGCACCGGATTCCGTTTATAGTCACCTCACTCAAAGGTATCGGTTAGGTAAAGCAGTCAAGTTGATCTGATTCTGATCTTGCCAGCGATTGACCGGATTCGCGGGAAATCGTTGACTGTTACTTTTCTGGTAATCCCCAGTTCGAGCGGCTCTGGGGCGATTGGGCTCCGGCGGCGAGGCAACACCACGCGCGTGAACCGGGAAGGGCGAAGAATCTCA
>JAQBWV010000339.1 GCA_027624335.1 Planctomycetota bacterium | reverse complement strand
CTGAGCCCCGAATACACCATCCCCAACACGAAATCCAGGTCGAAACAGGTATCCGGACACACTGCTAGGAGCCTGTCTGGAAATTGTCAGTTTCGTGAGTGGCAAGTCGCTCGTGACTGGAGTCGAATATGGAATCAACAGGCATCTACCCCTACACTCGAACTCTCGCCCGCCATCACGCGGCGACTCGTAATGGTGCTCTGACGCTGACACCGCACCGCTCTTCAAAAACCACCGAGGTAAACATTCTCTTGGCAGAGCCCAAACGCGAACATCTCAACGTACAGAATCAGAAAGCCATTCTTGTGGCTGTTGTTGTGGACTCTTCGGACCAGAGCAACAGTGTCGACCCGCTCGAAGAGCTGCGAGGACTTGTCGAAACCGCAGGTGTCCAGATTGTCGGGCAGCTCATTCAAAACCGGAAAGTACCGGATGCTGCTACATTTCTGGGCAAAGGAAAGGTCGAGGAATTAAAAGTTCTCGCGAAATCTCTGGGAGCTGAGCTGGTCGTGTTCGACAACAACCTCAGTCCCAGCCAGGGCCGCAACCTCGAAAGCGCACTCGACATGGTCATCGTTGATCGCAGCGAAGTGATCCTCGACATCTTCGCCAGTCGGGCACGGACTTACGAAGCGAAGCTGCAGGTCGAACTGGCTCAACTGCTCTACTTTCAGCCCCGCCTGAAGCGAATGTGGACTCACCTGGAACGCATCGAAGGCGGAGTCGGCGCCGGTCGAGGTCCTGGGGAAAAGCAGCTGGAAACGGACAAACGGCTGGTCAGCATGCGTATCAGCGAACTGCGCCGAAAGCTGGCGAGTGTCGAAAAACACCGGGGGCGGATGGTTGATCAGCGAAAAAACCACATGACCGTTTCTCTGGTGGGTTACACAAACGCCGGCAAGAGCACGCTGATGAACGCGGTGACGGGAGCCGACGTTTATGTGGCGAATCAACTCTTCGCGACGCTGGATACTCGAACGAGAAAATGGTCGCTGCCGTCCTTTGGCGACGTCCTGCTGAGTGATACGGTCGGCTTTGTGCGAGACCTCCCTCATCACCTGGTGGCGTCATTCCGTTCGACTCTGGAAGAGGCACGCTATGCCGACCTGCTCTTGCACGTCGTCGACGCCAGCCATCCCCTGGCCGAACAGCAGCTCGATACCGTCAACAAGGTGCTGGACGAACTCGGAGTCACTCATGAAAACACTCTGCTCGTTCTGAACAAGTGCGACGCGATGGATGATCGTTCCATTGTCGACGTTCTGCGAGTCAAGTTTGAAAACGCCGTTACGGTCAGTGCCGCAACGGGAGAGGGTCTGGATCGACTGTGCTCGGCAGTGGCCGCTCGATTGGGAGAGGGTAATGTTCCGCTGAAGATCGAAGGCCATGTTGGTGATGGTCGACTGCATAACTTTCTCGCCGAACATGCCGAAATCTCCAGCACAACCTATGACGATTCTCAGGTAACGTTTGAATGTCGTTTGTCCCGCCGGTTGCTGTACCGGCTCGACGCCTTTGAGATCACCATCGAACGACTTGACGTTGAAGACTCGGAAGATTCCGTTGGCGACGTTGTGCAGTCGACGGTTGAGTAGCCATGTCATTGGCCACTGCTGACGGATCAGCGGAACAGACATCGCTGGCGGGGAAACACGTTCTTTTCGTTCTGGAGATAGACCATTGCGACGAATTGCTGTTATCGGGCTTGGCCGATTCGGAATGGCGCTGGCCAGAAATCTTGCTCGACTGGGCGTACAGGTCATCGCCATTGACCGGAACATGCAACTCGTCAACGAGATCAAGGACGACGTCGATCTGGCCGTTCGACTGGACTCGACCGACCTCGCTGCGCTCGACGCTCAGGACATTGACAAAGTCGACGTTTGCGTCGTCGCTGTCGGAGAAAACTTTGAAGCAGCATTGCTGACGACCGTGATTCTGCGGAAGCTGGGAGTGCCTCGCATCATCTGTCGCGCTCAGACTCAGTTTCATGCGGAAATTTTCACTCAGATCGGGGCCGATGAGGTTATTCAACCGGAAACCAGCGCCGGTGAGCAGATGGCTCGTCGATTGGCCAACCCGCGGCTGACTGATGTTATTGATCTGGCAGAGGGCTATTCGTTGGTTGAAACGGAAGCTCCTCCGTCCTGGTGTGGAATCAGCCTGATGGAACTCGGTCTTCGTACGAAGTTCGAGATCAACCTTGTCACGATAAAACGACGGGCCGTGTCGACAGCGACAGTAAGCAACGATGAAGACGCCGCACCGACGCCAGTGCCACCTGAAATCGTCAGCGTGCCACGACCTGACGATCTGCTTCAGGAAGGTGACCTGCTGATGCTCGTTGGTTCGCACGAGGCGATCGACCGTCTTCCTCGCGAGTAGCGGACGGAAACTTCGTCTTTGCCAGATACAGTGCCCCTTCTGAAGTAATGTCTTGCCGGAACGTCTTCATGCATGTCGCCCACGTGATTACTCGGATGATCATCGGCGGTGCCCAGCAGAACACGCTTTACACGTGCGAAGATCAGCATCGCGACTTCGCAGATGAAGTCACTCTGATTACCGGCCCGGCGATCGGTCCTGAAGGCAGTCTGATGGATCGCGCCCGGTCCGCGGGTTTTCGAATCGTTGAGATTCCGGAACTGCGACGCAGCATTCAACCGTGGCGCGAATGGCACAGCTATCGACGACTCATCGCCATCCTGCGTGATGTGAAACCTGACATCGTGCATACGCATAGCTCGAAGGCTGGCATCATCGGTCGGCGTGCTGCTGCGAAAGCACAAATTCCCGTTGTGCATACGATTCACGGAGCCTCGTTCCACCGAGGCCAGTCTGCTCTGGCATCAGGCGTGTATCGAACTCTGGAACGATCGGCTGCACGACAGACAGATGCTTTCATCAGTGTTTGCGACTCGTTGACAGATCAGTACGTTGCCGCAGGTATTGCACCTCGCGACCGATTCACGACGATCTACAGTGGGATGGACGTCGATCCGTTTCTCAATCCACCTCGCCCGCGAAATGAAGTTCGTGAGCAACTGGGATTAACGGCCGCGCATGTTGCGGTCGCAAAAGTCGCTCGGCTGTTTCATCTGAAAGGGCACAAGTTTCTGATCGAAGCCGCCAGACAAATCGTCGATCGATGTCCGAACGTCCGCTTCTTACTGATCGGCGACGGAATTCTGAGAACACAGTTCGAGCACCGCATCTCAGAACTCGGCCTGACGGACCACTTCATCCTGACCGGCCTCGTCGCTCCGGAACGAATTCCTGAACTCATCAATGCGTCGGACATTGTCGCTCACACCAGCGAGTGGGAGGGTCTGGCACGAGTGCTTCCACAAGGGCTCATCTCAGGCAAGCCCGTCGTCAGTTACGACGTGGATGGTGCTCGCGAAGTCGTCATCCCTGGCGAGACCGGATACCTGCTGCCGGTCGAGGAAATCTCCGGACTGGCAGACGCGATCTGCGAACTGGCCGAATCCAGTGAGCTTCGCCATCGCCTTGGCAGCAATGGTCGCGAACGCTTCGCCGAAGTCTTCCGCCACCAGACGATGACCGCTCAGATTCGCGAAGTCTATCAAAAGGTGCTCGCCAAAAGTGGGTGAGCGGGGTCCGTGCCGGGCCCAGGAACATCGCTAATGGGACACGCTGCGGCGAGCCAGCGTCGACGAATTCAGATCGCTCAGAAAGATCGATCCTGGTTTCGTTGTGTCCGACAGTGAACATGTCAGCAGAATTCGTACTCGCTGTCCGGTCCAGCGTTCGAGGCTGGTGTGGATTGATGACCAGCCGGTGGGAGCGGTCTGGTCATCGATCACCGTGCTGTGGATTTGCTCGCCATTCGCGGTGATCGTCAAGTTCCATGACTGGCCGGAGTTCTGGCCGGCTCGGAATCGGAAACTGGTGTCGCCAGTCGCCGGCACGTACAGATCGCGAAGCAGGCGGATTGAGTTGATCGGGGCTTGTGCGAGTGCCTGTCGCACTTCTGGCGGAATCACCATTGCCGGAAGTTTCAATTCCAAAACTTCCTTCTGTCCGCGATGTTCCGGACGCTGTCCCATGCCAGCCGGTTGAGCGGTGCCTATCAGCATCCATCCCGGACAGAGTGCATCGACGCCGTTGCGGGTATCACGCTGCAGGCTCAGCGACACCAGGTCGGGCTGCGCTCGCAGATTGTCCGGAAACACCGATACCAGAAACTCCGGATGCCATGCGGCCATTATCTTTTGATCGACTGGTGCCGGAAGCGGAGAGTCCGCCGTTGGCACCAGTTCTACGATATCGCGGGTTCCGTCAGTGCGACCCTTGCCGGCGAACGCCCAGCATCGATCTTTCGAGATCAGTAGTGGTCCGATGCGTGCCTCTTTGTCGGCGATGATCATCAACGGCTGCCGCGCGATCTCGTGTCCGGTTCCGGCATGAATCCAGACGAGCGTCGGTACTGCCGTGGTTAGTCGACCGTCGATCAGAGGAAGGAGTCGCGTTGCAAGAATGTATTGCTCGACGATTGTTTCAGCTGTCTCTGTCGTCGCTGGCTTTGCCACCGCCGTTGTCGCGGCGACGGCTGACCCCAGCGGACCGATAGCAATTCCGTCAAGCAGGTCAGCGGCGGGATACAGCCATTGGGTCCGTCCTGTTTCGATGGAAAGAGACTTCAATCCTTCGCGAGTTTCAATCAGCAGGGTTCCATCGTGATGAGCGATGATGCGCCGCAGTTCCGGTTCGATGTGTTGCCAGATGAGCCGCCCGCTCTCGGGATCGAGACAATCGATGACCGGGCTTTCCGGCTGACCGACGATCAGCTGTTTTTCGACCAGAACCGGCGGCGACCAGGAACGCGCGTAACGGTAGCGAGAATCAAGAGTCGTCGGAGTCCATTCCCGTCGCCTGACCCACAGCGTTTGTCCTTCCGAGTTGCAGCAGGCGATGGCTCCAACGGTGCTGACAAACATCAGACCGTCCTGCACGGCCACCTGGCAAACGACCATGTTGTTCTGCCAGGCGTCAAACAGTTTCAGCAGCGGAACGGTTGACACAATGTCGCCAGTTTCCGGGTGGACGGCGTGCAGATTCAAGACGGTAGGGCCGACGCTGGACTGGTCAGTCGAGAGGATCTGCAGTCGGCCTCGCAACAGAAATGGATCACTGACGAACGCCTGCGGAATCTGTTTTCGCCAGCGTACTTCTCCCGTATCGGCTTTGCAGCAAATCAGTTCAACGCCGGTTTTCGTCAAACGTCTGCAGTACACTGAAGCTCCAGTCACCAGCGGTTGAAGAGCCAGCATCGGCCAGTGATGTGCAGAACCGTGGTCACCGCCGAGTTGCTGGTTCCACTTCGTGCTTCCGTTGGTGAGATCAACGCAGGAGAGCTGAAAGCGATTGCACAGGAAGACCCGATCGCCATCAATCGTCGACCCCAGCTGTCTGGAAACCCAGTCGGTATCCGGCGGTGCCGACCGACCGACATGCTCACCCAGGTCGCCTTCGTAGCGTGCCCGTTTTTCGAGCTGGTGCGTCACGGGAAGCGGAATTCGCACTGACTGAAATGTCGCGGTCGAGGCCCTGGAAATGTGGCTCACCGAAGCACTGGTGGTGCCTGGATGTGCTCGGGCTGCTGATAACTCGACGACCAGATTGCGAATCTCGTTTTGATCCAGATCCCGGCTGCCGATGGAAACCGTACGAACGCTGGAGGCGACCGGGGCTGGCTCGGTCGTTTCCCCAAGCAGTGCGGCGACGATCTCGATTCGCGCTTCGAGCGATGTGATTTCGGCAGTCTCCACTTGTGAGTTCTTGCGAAATCCTCTCATGGCACGCTCATAATAACCGCGAGCTTGCGCAAATCTTCCGGCAGCGATGGCCCTGTCGCCCAGCCACAGGTCACTCTC
>JAQBWV010000338.1 GCA_027624335.1 Planctomycetota bacterium | reverse complement strand
CCAAGAACACGCCGGGTGGGCAGTTACACTCATCTGGATGATGATGACCGCCGCAGTGGAATTGATCGCCGCGCAAAAGCGAATTACGGAAAACCGTTCACGCTCTACAAGTTCAGAACAATGAGGGCCGACGCGGAGAAACACGGCGCTCAGTTCGCAACTAAAGGCGACCCCCGAGTCACTTCGATCGGTCGCTTCCTGCGCAAGACACGACTCGACGAACTGCCGCAACTCTGGAACGTGCTGAAAGGCGAAATGACGCTCGTTGGCCCGCGCCCCGAGCGTCCCGAATTCATGGAGGAACTCTCTGGCGAAATTCCGAACTACCTGGATCGGCTTGGCTTGAAGCCGGGATTGACCGGACCAGCTCAGGTCATCAACGGCTACGATAACAACATCGAGAGCTTTCGACGCAAAGTCGCACTCGACCTGTTGTACCTGCAGAACTGCTGTCTCTGGAACGACGTCAAAATCCTGTTCCGCACAATCCGAGTCGTACTTACAGGAAGCGGCGCCCTGTAGGTCAGCTTCCGTCTGACGACGTGTTCGTCAGGAAACGTCGAACGTATGCCAACCTACTGCCGCTTGAAACGGTCAAGCAGGACTGCCGCCAGAATCAGCCCTCCAAAGACGACCTTCTGCTCGTAACTGGCGACGCCCGCCATGTTCAGCCCGTTCTGAATCACAGCGATAATCATCGCTCCGACAAGGGTGCCGAAGATGCGTCCTTCGCCGCCAGCCAGACTGGTGCCTCCGACGACGACTGCGGCGATCACCTGCAACTCGTACATTTCGCCCGCGTTCGGGCGACCACCCTCGAAGCGTGAGGCATCGACGATGCCTGCCAGTCCGGCCATCGCTCCGCAGATAGCGTAAACAAGAATCAGGACTCCAAAGACTGGCACCCCGGACAGCCGAGCCGCCTCCGGATTTCCACCAACTGCGTAAATGTAGCGTCCGAAAGAAGTTCGATTCATTACAACGTGCGCGGCGACATACAGCCCGAGCATCAGCAGAATCGGATTCGGAATCCCTCCCGTGCTGCCGTTGCCGAGCCAGCTGAAGGAGATCGCTTCAATCTTGACGGCCTCGGGAGTCCCTTCTGTGCCGCCCCCCAGCAGAGCACTCTGATACTGCACGGCGACAATCAGCGCCAAGCCGCGAGCGACCATCATCATCGCCAGAGTGACGACAAACGCCGGCACGCGAAACCATGTCACCATAACACCGTTGAAAACTCCACACAGAGTGCAGACGCCAGTTCCAATGAGGCACGCTCCCAGCAGTCCGATCGTGCCGGCATTCGCACCTCCAGCTATCTGCTGCACCGCCACCGCCGTCGTCACACCACACAAAGCCAGCAGACTGCCGACCGACAGGTCAATGCCCGCCGTGATAATGACCATCGTCATGCCAATTGCGATGATCGCTATCACGGCGTTCTGGTTCATCACGTTGACCAGGTTTTCACGAGACAGAAAGCTCGGCCAGATGTAACTTCGCGGCTTGAAGACTTTGACACCGATGAGTCCTGGAAACTTCTGGCTAGCCTGCTGCAGTCGATCCGGTTGCAAAGGTCCCCACTCTGAAGCGGCATCGTTGGTGGCGATTGCGTCGACCTGTTTGAACGCCCCGCCCACCTGCTCCAACGCCATACGTGCATCCGTGGGGGCGCCGTTGACGACAGCCAGCACCGTTCCACCGCCGGATTCAACAGCCTGGCGAACAGCGTCAGTGAAGGTCCGGTCCTGAGCAGTGTCCCGCGATACGATCACGACGGCAGGAGCCGGAGGCGACGCGTCTAGAATCGTCTCAGCCACTTCGCGACCGGCAGCTGGCGTGTTGGGATGTTGCTCGCCCAGCGTGACGAAACTGTAATACGCGCACAAAGCCAGCAGCACGATCACCGAGCCGTTGTCAGCAATAAAGCGTTTCACAGATCACTTTCCACATGAGATTCATTGATGGATTTCTTCTCGTGCAGGGCCGGTTCTGACCGGCCGGTCGACACCGTGGCCGGTGGGAACTGGCTACTGTTTGGAACCAACTCTCCCAGCTCAACAACCACTTGTGTGCGTACCTACTCGGACGAGAAGCCGCCGTGGCGGTAGATTCACAAGTTGCTACTTCACAGCCAGTTCCATAATCGATTCCTGAGTCGCGGACTTCACGTCGGAGATCTCGCCTGTGACTCGCCCTTCGTGCAGCACGATGATGCGATCTGCCATGCCAAGCACTTCAGGCAACTCACTGCTGATCATCAGAATCGCCTTTCCCTGTTCGACGAGGCGATGCATCAACAGATAGATCTCGTACTTCGCACCGACATCAATGCCTCGAGTTGGCTCGTCAAAGATGATCACGTCAGCGTCACATTCAAGCCACTTTGCCAGCACGACCTTCTGCTGGTTTCCTCCAGACAGATTGCCTGCTCGCTGATTGGAGCTGGACACTTTGATCTGCAACTGGTCGATATAACTCTGAAAGGCGTTTCGTTCCCGTTGCCGCTGGATCATTCCTCCGGCTGAGAAACGCGAAAGATTCGGCAAGCCAAAATTTTCGAGCACGCTGCGGTTGAGCACGAGTCCCTGTCTCTTGCGGTCTTCGGTCAACAAGCAGATTCCAGCAGCAATCGCGTCTCGCGGGCTGCGGATAGTCAACTCACGACCGTCGAGAGAAATCGTCCCTGCTTCACGCTTATCCGCTCCGAAAATCAGCCGAGCCGATTCCGTACGCCCTGCTCCGACAAGACCTGTCAGAGCCACGATCTCGCCCCGCCGGACATCAAACGAAACGTCCCTGACTTTCGGCCTGCCAACGAGCCCTCGCACACTCAGACCCGAGCAAATCCCGGCACCTGTCACGTTTCCCTGAGCCATCGCGTCCGGCGGTGGCTGCCCAGCGCGAACGGGAAATTCATTCTCCAGTTTTCGACCGACCATCAACTCGATCAAGGTTTCACGAGACAGCTGGCCAATTGGCTTCGTAGCGACGTACGCGCCATCGCGCAGGACGGTCACTCGATTACAGATTGCAAAGATTTCATCCAGCCGGTGACTCACGTAGACAATTCCGATGCCCTGTGACTTCAGCTCTTCGATAATTCTGAAAAGTCCTTGAACCTCTCGTGGTGAAAGCGCCGCACTGGGCTCGTCCATCACGATGATTCGAGATTCCAGCGACAGAGCTTTAGCGATTTCGACCACCTGCTGCTGGGCAACCGTCAAATCCCGCACGAGTGCTTCTGAATCCAGCTCGACTCCGATCCGCTCGAACAATTCTTGTGCTCGCCGCCGTTCTTTTCTCAACGGGATAAAGCTGACTCTGCCAGGCTCCTGCCCAAGGAAAATGTTCTCGCGGACCGTCATCGCTGGAACCAGGTTGAATTCCTGGTAGATGATGCCGATTCCAGCCCGCTGCGACTCCTGAGGGCTTCCGATCTCCACCACGCTTCCGTCGATCGCGATCGTTCCGGAATCTGGTCGATGCGCGCCGCCGAGCACTTTGATGAGCGTGCTCTTGCCGGCTCCGTTCTCCCCCAAGAGAGCGAGAACTTCGCCGGGATGTACTTCCAGTTCAACACCCTTTAGCGCATGAACTCCAGGAAATGACTTATCGATCCGTGTCATTTCAAGCAGCGGGGGCGCTACCGGCGCAACGCCACCTGTTGCACTTTTGGAAGTAGATTGAGGGCCACTCACCATATCGATGCCAGCCTCAAATACATCGTGCCGATTCGAGAACCTCAGGCTGAAACAAACCTGCGTCACACCGTGCGAAGATGCTCAAAGCGAGCAGTAGTTGCCGAGTAATAATCTAAACCTCAGCCTCGGTCGGAGCGGCTCCCGGGAAGCGAATATTCTTCAGTTCAGGATTCGCGTTAACCTCGGCCGGAGCGGGTGCCGGGGCTGGAGAACTCTGCAGTTCCGGATCTTTCTCAGCGTCTGCCTTCTTATAGAGTTCCGTCGGGATCAGCTCGATCTGCTCGTACTCTTCACCGTCGATGTACTTCAGAATGTTCTGAACCGAGACGACACCCATCTTCTTCGGAAACTGAATCGGGTCCGCGAAGATTTTTCCTTCGAGAATCGCTTGCTTGCCCTCCAGCTGTCCATCGAAACCGATGATTGTCACCTGGTCGAGCTTCTCAGCCTGTTTTAGGGCCGTCCATGCGCCGAGTGCCGACGGATCGTTGATCGCAAATATTCCGCGGAGATTCTGATGAGCCTGCAGGGCGTCCGACGCTGCCTTGAACCCTTCGTCGCGGAGCCCTCCACCTTCCAGTTCCGAAACGACTTCGATCTTACCGTTCTGCCGGCGATTGTTGACTTCAGCGATGGCTTCGTTGAAGCCCTGGACTCTCAGCACGCAGGAGTTCGCCTGTTTGAAGTGCAGGATCAGAACTTCGCCACCCGCTTCTCCAAGTGCCTCAACCATCGCGTCACCGGCCAGACGACCGCCCTGGTAGTTGTCCGTCCCGATATGTCCTGCAATCTTGACGTCATCAGCGGCGCACTGCAGGTCGCACGTAAAGACGGGAATACCAGCCTCGTTGGCCTTTCGAATGGCCGGACCAATGGCGATGCGATCCGCCGGGTTGAGCACGATCGCCGCAACTCTCTGCGCGATGTAATTATCGATGTGCTTGGCCTGCTCGTTGACGTCACGCTCGGCGTCATTAACGAGAACTTCGAACCCGTGCTGCTTGCCCTCTGCGGTCATGCTGTCGGCGATGATCTTGAAGAACGGATTCTTCAAAGTCAGAGCGGAGAAGCCGATCGTGCCACGCGACGTAACGGGACCTGTGCTGGCTCCCGATGAGGTAGTCGTCTCACCCGTTCCGCTTCCGGAAGAAGTGCCACTGCTACTTCCATTAGTGCAACCGCAGGCAAGGATCATTCCCAGCAGAATTGATGTGGAGACGGACAGTCTCGTGCAAAGCCGCAGCATCCCTGATTCCTCCGAACGGTCGCATTGAAGAGAGGCGGTTGAACTCCCGCAAGTGAACCCACCCTGGAGCAGAAGGTTTACAGGCAACGCTCATGCTGTCGAGTCATCCACACGACATTCATCACCGCCCGCAGGGCTGACTCAATGTGAGGCATCATGATATGCTGAGTCGCTGATTCAATTGTCACTCGCTGACGCCACTGCTTTCAGGATCTTTGTCGATGAACTTTCTGAGTCACCTCACTGGTTGTTTCGCCCTTCCCTGTGCCGAAAATCCCACCGTAGCCATGGTCGAAGCCGCTTATCAGTATCACGGCCTCGACTGGCGGTACATCAACTGTGAAGTCGGACCGGACAAACTTGCGGATGCCGTACTGGGTGCGCGGGCCATGGGCTGGGCGGGCTTTAACTGCTCGCTGCCCAACAAGGTCGAGGTCATTCAGTATCTCGATGGACTGGGCGAATCCGCAAAGATTATCGGCGCCGTCAACTGCGCCGTTCGCCGCGGAGATCAGTTCATCGGAGAGAACACCGACGGCAAAGGCTTTCTGGAATCACTCCGCGAAAAGATCGACCCGGCGGGAAAATCGCTGGTCATGTTCGGAGCCGGTGGAGCGGCACGAGCAATCGGAGTTGAAACAGCGCTCGCCGGTCTCGCGAAGATCACCGTCGTCAACCGTTCCGAAGATCGCGGTCGCGAACTGGCAGCTTTGCTCAGCGGGAAGACTCCAGCGGAAGTCCACTTTGTCAAATGGGACGGCGAGTACAGCATTCCTGCGGGAACCAACATTGTCGTTAATTCGACGTCGATCGGCCTGTTCCCGGATGTCGATGCACGACTGGCTCTGAACATGGACTCGCTGACGTCTGACATGCTCGTCGCCGACGTGATTCCTAACCCACCTCGCACGTTACTGGTCCGGGAGGCCGAAGATCGAGGCTGCACGGTGATCGACGGTCTGGGGATGCTCGTCAACCAGGG
>JAQBWV010000046.1 GCA_027624335.1 Planctomycetota bacterium | reverse complement strand
GGAATCACTCGCCGAAGCACAGCGAATGGAAGCGGCCGTCAAGATCGGAGAACTCGCTCGCGCTGCCGAAGCTCTCGAACGTGCCGCCGCTGCTGAGCGGAAAATCGCCGAAACGGCTAACGAAATCGCCGCAGGAGAAGCAGTCGCCCCGGAAGCGGCGCAGGAACTCGCCGAAGAACAAGAAACCGTTCAGGCCGTCGCCGATCGGATCGCGGAAGGCGTGAAGGATACGTCGCCTGAAGTCGCCGAGACCTTGAAGCAGGCCAGTGCCAAAGCGCAGGAAGCAAAGGCTCCGCTCAATCAGATCGCCGATGCCGCGAAGCAGGTCGAAGCCGCTCAGAAAGCGGGACAGCAGGCCGCCGACCAGAACAACGAGGACGCCAGGAAGACAGCTGAGCAGACGGAGCAGGTTGCCAGTCAGAAAGCCGCTGATGCCGGTAAGCAAGCCGCGGAGAAAGCCAGCGAGGCAGCCACCGAACTGGCCGCCGCCGCAAAAGGGCTTCGCGACGAAATTGCTGAAACTGCTCAGCAACTCGCTGCCCTCACCGAAGACCAACTGGCGAAAGTGAAGGAAGCGCAGACGGCAGTCGACGACACCATTCAGGAAGCCGGCAAGTCGCTGTCAGATCGCCTGAACACACTTTCGGAAGCACGTCAACAGGTCGCCGAAGCGTTCGCCGATCAGCAGCGAGCTGAGGGTCGGCCCGAGGCTGCCGACGCCATGGATCTGGCTCGTCAGGTCGCGCAGGCTCAGGCCGCGCAGGATGCTGCGGACAAGGCGTCGCAGGAAGTTGAATCCGGCGTTGCAGCGACTCCACTGGAGGCCGCGACAACACAGCTCGGCGTTTCAGACGCCGTTCAGCAAATGGCGAAAACAGCCGCTCAGCGACCTCAGGCTGAAGCCGCTCGCGCGGAAAATAAGCCGGACGCTCTGGCCGCAGCGCTGGAGCAGGCTCAACAGGCCGCCGCAGAAGCCGCGAGGCAGGCTCTCGATGGAAATGCCGAGGAAGCGGAAGCTGCTCGCGAACAGGCTCGCGAAGCTTTGGCCAACGCTCTCAAGGTGGCCGTCGCCGAGGCTGACAAGGCCGCGAGTGCCGAACCCACCGGCAAACCCGATCGGAAAGCTCAGCAGGAAGTTGCCGCCAAGGCTCAAGCCGCCGGTGAACTGGCTCAGGCCGACGCCGGAGAAGCGGCCGATTCGCTCAACAAAGCAGCCGATGCCGCGAAACAGGCTGCCGGCGAACTGGGCGAAGATCTTCCGGAACTGGCAAAGAGTTCTCAGCAGAAAACAACGGACGCTCTGGTTGAAGCTGCCACGGCGCTCGATGACGCGACCAGGGAACTCTCAAAACAGCAGGCGACCGAACTGGCAGAGGTCTCAAAGAAGGCTGACAGCGCCGCTCAGAAGTCAGCCGAAGTCGACGCCAGCGCTGCGGCTGCGGTCCGAGAGGCTCAGCAGGCTTCCGAAGTGGCGAAGGCAGCGGCAAAAGCGGTTGCCGCCACGGCAACGGAACCTGGCGAGGCCGATAAACCAGGTGCCACCCCCGACAGCAGCATTCCCGATTCCGAGTTAAAGGCTGCGGGTGCCGACGAGAAGATCGCCGAAAATCTTGAACGAGCCGCCGCCGATCTCGCCGCCAGGGCGCAGCAGTTGGAGCGCGAACAGGCACTCGCTCAAGCCCTCGCCGAGCTTGCAAAGTCTCAACAGGAATCCGTCGACCAGATTGCTGACGCTCGCGACGGTCTTAAAGATCCTGCCAGGCCCGCGGGCGGGGCCGAACCAGACAATGATCCGAATTCCGGAGAGGCTCCTGCAGATGCACCGCCAGCGGGAACTCCCGACCGGAAAAGTGCCGCGCAGAAGCTGGCTCAGGCCATGCAGCAATTCTCAGAATCACAGCGGCTCACCGGAGAGGGGGCGGTCGAGTTGTCTGGTCAGAAAGAAGTCGCGAACCAGCCGATTCGCGAGGCGCTCGATCTGGCGTCTGAGCTTCTGAAGCCCTCGCCCGCTCCACCCGGCGACCAGCCTCAGCAACTGGCAGCACTAGAACCAGCCGCACAGAACCCTGCAACACCAGCCGACGGTTCGGAAACGCCTGCCGCCGAGGGAACAGCGGCCCCACCTGCCAACGGCGACCAGCCAACTGATTCGGACCCAGCGGGAGCTCCGCAGTCGGGAGAAACTCCGGCAGGTCAACCTGCGGCGGGGCAGCCGGCGAACGGACAGCCTCAGGGGCAGCCAGGATCGGCGCAACCGGGCAACCCACAATCGGGAACTCCTCAACCAGGAACTCCACAGGCCGCACAACTGGGAACCGGTTTCGTACCTGATTCTCCGGAAGCGACTGCACGGCTGATGGCCGATCCTGAATTGCTCAGCCAGCTTTCGGAGATGCTGGAGGCGGCACGCTCAGGACGGCAACTCAGCCGCCGCCCAGGCCGCAGCGACGGAAACAGGCCAGCCAACCGGTTCGCCACCGCCTCCCAGTCAGTCACCGACCAGCACTCAGCCGCCACAGAACGCGCAAGCCTCACAGACCTCTGAAGGTGGCGGCGCATCAGAAGGCGGGCAACCCACCGAAAACCAGGCAACAAAAGACGACCCCTTGAACGTTGTAGACACGGCGACGCCATCCAGCGACGGTCGAACGCCGACGTCCAGTGATCGAACTCGAAACATTGAAGCAAGGCAGTTACGCGAAGCGGCATGGATTGCCAAACTTCCTGCCGAACTCCGCAACGCCATTCTCGCCGGTAGCCAGCGTCGCGCGCCACGAGCCTACGAAGACCGCCTGCGACGATACTTTGAAAGTCTGGAGTAGTAGCAGCACGCTGCCGTGAAGCGGCAACGAAACCGATGAACTCGGCCCGATTTCGAAACATGTCTGTCAAGGGTTCTGGACGATTTGAAAACGTTCTCGTACCTGGGTATGGTCCCGCTCCAACTGTTTTCCAGACTTCAGGGAGCGCCAAGGATGACTTCGCCGACACCAGCGGGAACCGTACCAACAACCGACCTGGCTGAACTGAAGACGCAGATCAGAGCGCAGGCTCACGAGAACCGGCGGAACCAGGAAGGCAAAGACGAGCTGAGCAAAGGCATTGTCGCACGATTCATGACTTTGCCCGAATTTGAAGTCGCTCAAACCGTTCTGTTCTATGTCGATGTTCGAGCAGAAGTGCGAACCCGGCACGCGTTTTCGCAGGCTCTGGCTACCGGCAAACAGATCGTCGTCCCGTGGTGCAACGCGGAAGGCGAACTGGAACTGTTCCACATGGAAAGTGTGGACGAGCTTTCCGAAGGCATGTACCGGATTCTGGAACCGCAGCCTGAACTGCGCCACCTTCCTGAAAAGGTCGTCGAGCCCGCCGCGATCGACCTCATCATGGTCCCAGGCGTCGCCTTCGACAAACGCGGTGGTCGCACGGGGCACGGCAAGGGCTACTACGACAAGCTCCTGGAACACGCCCGCCCAGACTGCCCGCTGATCGCTCTGGCATTTGACTGTCAGATGTTTCCGGAAATCCCGATGCAGTCCCACGACATTTTCATGGACAAAGTCATCACCGAATCAGCCGTCTACGACGGGATCGGTCGTAAGGACGAACTTGCGTAAGCGGCAGTGAAGAATTGTCGTCCACTTGAGCCATTCGGCGGAGTGATCGAGTAAGGTGGCTCGCATGTGGGCATGGCGTCCAGGCGGCTAATTCTTCGCCGACTCCGACTTCAGCTCCTTGATTCGAACGTGTCGGTACGAGGCTTCGGCAGGTTCTCCGCTGTGAATCTGCAGGCCGATGATGCCTGAGGCGGCGATGTCGGCGTCTTTCTCAACATAGTCGACGGTCTGGTAGCCATTCACGCTAATCAGAATGCGCGGGCCTTCGCAACGAATGACGAAATCATTCCAGTCGTTGCCCCGAACTGCCTTTTGAAGTTCCACCTGATCTCCCTCCACCAGAAACACTCGACGGCGAGACTCATCGTAAAGAGCTCCCCAGATGGAATGGTCCTTTCCGGACACGCCGATGTCCGCCTGAAAACCAATGACCTCGTGATGGTTTGGAATGCGTTGGGAACGAAACTGAATTCCGGCATTTGTCCCTTTGCCGACGAGTTTCGCCTGCAGTCTCAATTCGAAGTCGCCGTAGGTTTTTCGGGAACAGAGAAACTCGTTATTCGGAATACGCTCATTCTGAGTCCCGGCAACGATCGAGCCGTGATCGACTCGGAACATCTTCAGATTCCCTTCCCAGCCTTTCAGTGTCTCGCCGTCGAACAAGGACACGAACCCAGGTTCGAGCTTTCCATCAGCGGCATTCGAGCTCGAATTCATCAACAGGGAAGAAGCAAGCAGGCAAAAGACCATCGCCGAGTATTTCATGGACGTCCTTCTTTCAGAATTTGCATCAGGCCTGGATTGGCGGAGCGTTAACATTTCCGCCAAGGAACTGCTGTTTCGACTCCCGAACCTTTGCAGCCTCGTCATCGTATAGAAACGGAAGAAACACGTACCGTTTCCCCCGGGTAACTGGCGTCGCTTCGTGAAGCAGCGAGCATGAAAATACCACGGCCCCACCGGCTGGCGGCTTAAAGAGTTGACGACCGAACTCAGGGAACCAGACACAACCGCCGTCGTATGAGTCGTTCAGATTCAACGAAACCGCAAACCGGCGATGCGCCGTTGCCTTTGTCGTATTGTCGCGATGGGCTCGGAAGTGTCCGCCGTGTTCACCTTCGTAACAGGCGACGATGTACCGCTCCATTCGGGTCGCGTTGAACTGGTAGGCGCGGCGAATTTCAGGCGCCAGTCTATCGTGAATTCGAAACATGCACTTCCTGCGAACGGCTTCATCCTCAATCACACAGTCGCGCCGGCGTTCGGTCGCATAATCGTAGACACCGACGGTCTTGCCCCCATGATCCCGCATGAATCCGGAATCTTCTGACTCACCCGAGTTGTAAATCTCGACCAACTGTTCACAGAACTCCGGCTCGAAGATATCAGGGACAATCAGCACCGGCGCCTGGACCTGAGCGGCAGCATGTTCCCCCAATTCCGGCATTGGCCGAACGACTTCGAGGATTTTCGCAAGATGCCCTTCACCAGAATCTTCAATCGGGAAACTGGCCAGCGTCCTGAGTCTCTGATCGAGAACCAGAGTAAACGGACGGTACTGGGCGATCGCCTGCGACCCGCTGATTCCTTTTGAAACAGCGCCGTACCCCTCACTGACGTGCTGGTTGAAGTCCTTGAAGTAGCGCACACCCGGAAGAAATTCCCGAACTTGCCTGTCGTCAAAGTCTTTCGGGTCAGTGATCACTCCAAAGAAACAGACACGCTCGTCGTGAAACTCGGTCCGATGCTTCTCGACGTCTCTTACGACCCGCAATGAACTTCCACGCGATGTAGATCCCAGAAAGCTCAATACCACGTAACGACCGGCGGCAGCGTTGAACTGAAACTGGGAAGTCGTATGCGTATCGGCACTGAACCAGGGAACGGGATCTCCTTTGGAATACGACATTACCCATTCCTTGTTGTGAGATTGCTGCTCCGAACTCATTTCGGAGCCTGTGGCATCAGAGAAACAACTGCATCCCGATTATTTCAGTCTCGCCGCGGCGACTGAAGTGTCACGCGGCCTTAATGGATCCGTTGTCCCGGCACGGCTCCGTCGTCGACGCCCAGCAGGAAGACGTCCGCCTTCCCAGGCCCTGCCGCGCAGATCATGCCTTCGCTCAGGCCGAATTTCATCTGTCGTGGCTTCAGGTTGGCAACGCATATGACCAGTCGTCCGAGCAGATCTTCGGGTTTGTACGCCGCCTTGATGCCGGCGAACACGTTGCGGGTCTCACCGCCACCCAGGCTCAGTGTCAGATTCAGGAGTTTGTTGGCCTCGGGAACATCCTTCGCGGCAATCACCCGAGCAACCCTCAGGTCAACTTTGACAAAGTCGTCAATGGTGCATTCTTCGCTCAGCGGCTCGGCAGCGAGAGCTTCCGGACCATCTTTCCACGGCGAATCGGAATCGTCAGAATCGTCTTCTGCAGCATCGTCCACCCTGCTGTCGTCAATCATTGCTTCCACCTGTTCGTTGGTAATTCGTTGCATCATGTGTTTGAAATCACTGACGGGAGTTCCCACCAGCGGAGTTTTTACGTCATTCCAGTTCGTTATCGGTGAGTTCAACAACGCACTCGACTGCTCTGCGAGTGTCGGCAGAACCGGCTTGAGAAACACCGTCAGCTGGCGAAACAGGTTCAGCACGATCGAGCAAATCTGGCGGACCTCTTCCGCCTTTTCGGGATCTTTGCGGAGCGTCCACGGCGCTCGGTCGTTGATGAAGCGGTTTGCCTCGTCCGCCAGTTGCAGCACTTCAAGCATCGCCGCGCTGAAATCGCACTGCTCGTACAGTTCGGCAATCTGATCGGCCTTTGCAGCAGCAGCGGCAAACAAGCCACCGTCGTCGGGATACTTCTCACAGAGCGTTCCCCCGCTGACGAACTTCGCCGATCGCGATGCCAGATTCACGATGTTGCCGACCAGGTGCGAGTTCACTCGATTGACGAACTCTTCCAGGTTGAGATCGATGTCTCCCAGGCCAGGTCCGAGCTTGGAAGCGTAGAAGTATCGCAGGCAGTCCGGTTCCAGATGCTTCAGATAAGTGGACGCCATGACGAAAGTGCCCTGCGACTTGGACATCTTCTCGCCGTCGACTTTCAGGAAGCCGTGAATGTGAACTTTCTCGGGCAGGCTGAAGCCCGCCGTCTTCAACATTCCCGGCCAGAACAGCGTGTGAAAGTACGTGATGTCCTTACCGATGAAGTGGTGAATTTCGGTGTTGTCACTCTTCCACCAGTCATCAAATTTCTCGCCTGTACGATCGCACCACTGCTTCGTCGAAGCCATGTATCCGATGGGCGCGTCGAACCAGACATACCAGTAGTTGCCAGGGCTGTCAGGGATCTCGAAGCCGAAGTACGGAGCTGGTCGAGAGATGTCCCAGTCGCGAAGTTCCTTTGCGCCCTCTGCGGAGTTCGGATCACCCAGAAACTGCCCTCGCAGATTGTTGGCGACCTCTGACTGCAGGTGCATTCCCGATTGTGACCACTCGTCAAGAAAACTGTGCAACTGCTTCAACTCAATAAACAGATGCCGCGCCGTGCGTACTTCTGGTGTCGCTCCCGAAAGCGTACTTTTCGGGTCGATCAGTTCTGCTGGCGAGTAGGTCTTCCCGCATCGACTGCAATTGTCGCCCGGTTGATTCGGAGCGTTACATTCCGGATTCGGACACGTACCTCGGACAAATCGATCTGCCAGAAACAGACCTGCTTCCGGATCGAAGAGCTGCTCAATGTCCTTTTCGATGACCAGGCTGGCTTCGCGAATCGACTTCCAGATCGCGCCGCAAAGTTCACGATTCTCCGGGCTGTTGGTGGATCCGTAATTGTCGAATTCGATATCGAACGCTTCAAAATCACGAACGTGAGCCTGCGCCATTTCGGCGATGACCTCTTCCTCGGTCCGCCCTTCGTCACGAGCTCGGATCATAATCGCCGTCCCGTGTGTATCGTCGGCGCAGACAAAGACCGTGCGGTTACCTCGCAGCTTCTGGAAACGCACCCAGATGTCGGTCTGGATGTACTCGACCATGTGGCCGATGTGAATTTGCCCGTTCGCGTACGGTAGTGCCGCGGTCACGAGGATTCTTCGGTCAGTCATGAGAGTTCCGAGTATGCAGGAAATGGTATCGGGAAATTCTGGAGAGGACGCTCAACGCGATAATCGGCAAAGGCTGTTACTGGAATCTGCTACCAGTGTCTTCCGTAAGAGAACCACGGAAGACACGGAATTACACGGCAGATTGCTTGAGAATTCGTCTTGTCTGCACATTTCTGCACATTGCGTGGAAAGTCTCTGCGAATCGCAATAGCTGCTCCTACGCGAAATACTCGACAGCGTTCCGGAAGACCTTGAGGCCGTCTCCGTCGCCACGTAACTTCCTTCGAGTCCATTCAGGATGTTGTGTGGCGTGGATAAATCGTTCCGGATGTGGCATCAAACCAAGAACTCGCCCGGTCGAGTCGCCGAGGCCGGCGATGTTCGCAAAGGAGCCATTCGGATTCTCCGGGTAGTCCAGTTTCTGAGTCAGCCATTGGCCAGAGGCGTCACCGCCACCTACTCCATCAGAAGTAGACCCTGACGCGCTGCAATAACAAAGCGCGGCTTGACCGTTCTCCTGCCATGTTTCAAGGATCGACGGATCACGCACGACAAGCCGCCCCTCAGCGTGTGCGATGGGCATTTCAACCTGATCGATGCCGCGCAGAAAGACGTTATTGCGACTCAGATTAGCCAGCCGCACCCACAACGATGTGTACCTGCCGTTGTCGTTCCAGGTGAGCGTTGCGTCGCGGTCGTCCTCGGTGCTGGACGATATACCAGCGGCACCATCGGGCAGAATTCCCGATTTGAGCAGCACCTGGAAGCCGTTGCAGATTCCGAGGACGAGTTTGTCGGCGGTCAGAAATTCCCGAATCGCCTCGGACAATCGACCTCGAAGATGGCTTGAAAAAATGACACCTGCGCCGATGTCATCGCCGTAGCTGAATCCACCGGGAATGCAGAGCGTCTGAAATCCAGCCAGCACGGCCGGGTCTTCCAGAACGCGTAACAGGTGAACCCGCTCGGCCTCTGCACCGCACATTTCGAAAGCATGTGCGGTTTCGGGGTCGCAGTTGGTGCCAGGTGCTCGGAGAACGCAGACTCGGGGCGTAGCCATAGGAAAAACGTACACTTTTCGCTAATGCGTTGAACTTCGCAGAGCCGTCACGCGACGGCTCCATCGGATCCGGCGCGAATCGTATTGAGACGCTTATCTCTCGACCAGTTCGCCGTGCGAAAATCGGCAGATCCGGGGCGAGCTCAGCAATTTCGAGTTCGTCAGGACCTTCCTGAAAAACGATCAGATGACGGTGTTCGTTCCCTATTGGCCGCCGCCCTGAGGCGCTGCACCCTGCTGGGCAGCTGCTCCGCCCTGAAAGCTGAAGGTTTGAAGCTCGAGCAGCGTGTTGAAGAACGGGGCGACCGAAATCCGCACGAATCGGCGATCAGCTGAAACGACGGCCAAAGCGCTCAATGAGACTCCCTCGTTGATAAATCCAATCACCGGCTGAAACCCGATTCCCGCAGTAAAGGCGCCGGCAGGCAATCGAAATCCCGGCTGTGGTGCGCCGCCCTGCCCTGCTCCTCTGGCCCCGACCCCGGCCTGAGCTGCGACCGGTGCAGCATCGCCCGCCCGACCGGCAACTCCCCGAACCTGAGCGATCAGTTCCTGTCGCGATGTTCTAGCGGCACTGCCGGGTTCCGGTTGTTTCTCCCGCTCTGGACTCGGCTGCTTGCGGCGACCGCCTTCGAGTTTGAAATTGATCGTGACGCTCGGACCGTCCAGCCGAACCGTCTGGCGAGTGATCTTTTCCAGACGCGAGCCGGCGTGACTGACAATCGTCACTCCAAAACGCTTCCCCACGATCGTGCCGTCGAGATAGTCAATCTGGAGCCGATACTCGCCCGGGGCTGCCTGCACGCAAACATACTCCTCATAGCAGTTCTCGCGTTGCGGTCCAAAACCGTCATGCACCAGAATCCCACCCGATGCGGTCATCGGATTGAGCATCGAGCAAGTTGTCTGGAACGGTTCCTTCACCGACAAATCCAGATCACCGTCACCGGACCACTCGACACGAACTGTAAGATCCCGCCGTCGCGCGTTACCGATCGCTGCTCGAAACTGTGCCGCACGATCTTTCTGACCGGCCTTCAGGAGTTCCAGTTCCGTATCGGTTGCGACATCTTCCGCCACCTGATGGCGAGCCTTGAAATCTTTCGTCCAGACATGAGCCAGTATTCCGGAGCAGGCCCATTGTACGACGTCGACATCATGCATCTCCTGAGCCAGTTTCATAGCCAGAATGTAGGGCTCAGGACGCGTCGGATCGATCGTCGATGCCTGCTGGTAGAGTCGCAATGCCTGCTGGTTTCCATCGAGCCGTTTCAGAAACGCGGCAGAAAACAGGAGCGATGATACATCGGTCGTCGTGAAGTCGAGACGGGACAACAACGCACGCTCAATGTCCTTTTCGGAGCGACCGGCGAGCTTCATTGACATCGCCAGAACTTCGAACATCCACGGTTGCGACTGCTGATTCGCGAGTGCACCGTTGATCAAGGCAACGACCTGGTCGTGCTCGCCTCTGGCATGTAACTTTCCGACCGAACGGACGACGTCACTGGCGGATGGCTTCCGAGTTCTGAAATACTCGAACCACATCTCATCGGGTGCCAACGTGCCCTGTCTTCTGGGGCTCCCGACTTCCCCGGACGCCTCTGCAGTTTGCGCAGCAGAAGAGGGCTGGGAGCGACTGTCGCCCAACCCTCTTGCCGCCTTTTGCCTTGCTGAATTCCCGGCATCCGCGTCGGGTCGCGCGGCTTCCGACAGCCTCTCCAATGTCTGCCGACTCTTCGTATTTCCCGCAGATTCACTTGGGGCTACCGTTTTTTTTTCAGCTCCTGGATCGCTTTGTTGTCAAAGCGAAAAACGGGATCCTGCACTTGAGCAAACCCGGCGAAAGGTGCCTGAACCGTTGATGCTGATTCTTTCAGTATGCCATCGAGAATGCCCTGCAACTCTGGATCAGCCGGCAACTTCAGCGGCGCGTTTTCCTGATCCTTCGGTTTGGCCATGCCTTTGGGCAACGGTTGAGGCGCGATGCCAAACTGGCCACCACCACCACCACCAAATCCACCACCACCACCACCACCAAATCCACCGCCCTGCTGGCCGCCCTGCTGGCCGCCTCCCTGGCCACCGCCGAATGCACCGGACGCACCTCCACCCAGCGAAAGAGCATTCAACTGCACGACCAGGTCTCCCACAGGGTAAACACGGGTCGACAGCTTTTCGTTGGCCACTTCGATCGTCGTGATCTTCATGACTTCATCCTCGATGATGTACGTGAGTTCGAGGTCTGAAAGCATGATCTTCAAGGCACTTTGGAGCGTGACTCCGGCAAGCACCAGATTGATCGGCTCATCCACCAGGAGCCCCGCTTCTTCGATCGAGATGATGTCGAGGATGATCGGAATCTCGTGAGTTCGCGACAGGAACTGTATCGCGTCAACCAGCGGCAATTCTGCAAAATTGACCGTAGTCTGATCGTCCAGCGCGGCTGAGATGCGACGCTCCGCTACGGTTGGTTTGTGGAGGTCAACCGAGGCGTACTGCTTCCTTCGTTCGGTCAAAGCCTTCCACACTTCCGGTCGTGGCCAGCGGATCGGCGGTTCGTCCGGGAACGGAACGTGAGACCGTTCGACCTGTTCCAGAGTTTCGAGAAACCGGTCTGCTCGCAATGTGCGGAGGAAGAAGGCGGTATAAAGCTGACCGCTCGCTTCCGAAACGACCTGAGCAGCGGTTGCCGCACCGTTCCCTGGCAGAAGATTGACGGCTTCTTCCGAAACTGCTTCAGCTTCCAGGTACTTGTCCGGCTCACCATGTGAAGCGGTTTCGATCAATGAACGAACATTGTCAATCAGTCGCTCCATCCGATCATCAGCGATGGTGACGTCATCAATCAGTCGCCTCTGTGCTTCAATGGCAGCGACTCGTTCCTGAGCGCGGATGGACCGCAACTCGCGAACTTCCTTCTGTCCTTTGACATCGGCAAGGACTCCCTGCAGTCTTTTAGCAAGGCTAATGCGGAGATCAGGATCGATATCTTCGGCAGCCCTCACGGCCCCAATCGCCCGCTTCAGTTCACTGAGAGCAGCATCGGGATCCTCCTCGGCCTCTTTTCGCACTCTCTGAATCGTGCGTGAGACGTTGGCCTGGAACTGCTGGCCCTTAATGGCCTGCAGAACTTCGATTTCAGCGATCAGACTTCCCGTCTGCTGCTGTGTAATCGCATCGGAACTTGGAGCAGTCGGGTCCACTGGCTGCGTCACCTGACTGACCGTCTGAAACTTTGCAGCCGCTTTGATCAGTCGACGGGCTTCGTCACTTGCAGGATCGAGTTCCTGAAGCGCCATTCCAAACGTCGCGGCCTGTCGAAGATCACGATCCAGCAACGCGGCATCTCCGAGAGCAGACAGTTGATCGATACGTCGAGCAAAAGCATCCTGCGCGGCAGCCAGCATTCGCTCGCCAGCGAATGGCGAATCGATTGGCGACTGCTCGACCCGCTGCATCAGGGTCGCCAGATATGAATTTTCATCGGCGGGGGAGGCGATTTCGACTGACCAGTGAACATTCCCTGAGGAAGTCTGAACGGCGACTGAGGTCGGAGCGCTTCCGCGACTGAGGTAAACGGTCGCCCTGTCTTCTCGTAGCGGCAAGCCGACTTCAGGAAACAAATTCGTTTCCGCAGGCTCGACGCGAACATCGGCAACATAAACAACAGTCTGCTCTGCAGTGCGAGCCAACTGTTGTCCAAGCTGTCGAGCGTCGGTTTCCCCATCGTCAGGAATTACGTCACCGCCGGTCCAGTTGGCCAGAACGCCCAGAAGCTGCAGGTCTCGCCGCGGTCCGATTGCGTAACTGCTTACGGGAACCTGACTCTTACGGAACTCGTCAACGAGCGACTGCAGACGCTCCGCAGGAATCAAACGCAGTCCACTCACGCCGTCTCCGATATACAGAACGGAGGCGTTGCGAGCCGACTTTGCGGCGTCCAGAGCCTTTCGTAGTGCCCGCTCCAGATCGGTTGCTCCCAGAGGAGCACGTCGAGCCAGCAACGCACGAGCACGGTCCGCCTTTGCACCAACTGTCGGCGTCAGGCCTTCCGTCAGCTCTTCCGGAGCAACATCAATCGCAAAGAGCTGGAACCGGCTGCCGTCGCTCAAATCTGCCAGAAACGCATCCAGAGAGGCCAGTGCCTGGGTCCGATGTCCACCATTCTGACTGGCCGATGTGTCGAACAGGACGATATGGTCTCGAACTGTTGAGGTCGCTGCCGATGCAGGAGCGTCCATCAGTATGGCCTGGACCGTTGCCCCCGATTCGGCACGGTACTGGAGCAATCGAGCCTGCGGAGCCTCTTCGGCATTCACGCTGGCAACGGGTGCAACGCCAAACGCTATGGCTAAAGAAAGACCCATGATTGCGACGCGAGTAGTGCGGGACGGCATACTGGTGTTCTCCGAATTCGCGGATTCCGCTGATGGTGAAACGTGATCGCTCGCCATCTTTATCATTAGTAATCGAATGTTTCGGGGTGAAACCCGAGTCGTTATCTGTTGCCTTCTGTGAGCTACCGAACCGCTGAAACCCGGATTTCGAAACAGACCAGCACAGCAGCGACAAAGAACGCTCCACGAGTCTACCCGCCACGGTGGAAGGTGGAGAAGGATTTTTTCCACATTCCGACGACTTTCCAACTGCCACATGCCCGCAGCATGCGGAATGCTCAAGGTCCGATCCGAATTGGCAGGTTCTCACGAGTCGACCGATGGAGCGGTGTGAACCGGAAATGAACGAGCTGCCCTATCAGTCAAACTTTGCCGCCAGACGATCCACAATCAAAGTTCCAATATTCAACGCAGCCGTCGCAGCCGGAGATGGAGCATTACAAACGTTGACGACTCTGTCTGTCTCCTGAATCAGAAAATCGTCGAGCAGTTTCCCGTCGCGACCTAAAGCCTGAGCCCGCACTCCTGACGGAGCGTGGTCAAGATGTTCGCTCTGAATTTCCGGAATCAGCCGCTGCAGTGCTTTCACAAAGGCCGCCTTGCTGAACGACCGCCACATCTCCATGCACCCGGTCTTCCAGTTCCTGGCCGCCATCCGCAGAAACCCAGGATACGTGAGAGATTCGACCAGATCTCGAATGTTGATGTCTTTCTTCCTGTAGCCTTCCCGAGCGAACGCCAGCACCGCGTTCGGGCCGCATTCAACACCCCCCAGCGCCATTCGGGTGAAATGAACCCCGAGAAACGGAAACTGTGGGTCCGGGACCGGATAAATCAGGTTTCGACAGAGATGTTCCGCCTCGGGTTTCAGTTCAAAGTATTCCCCGCGAAACGGCACCGTCTTCGCTTCGGGTTCCTGGCCGCTCATTCGAGTCACTCGGTCGCAGTACAGGCCCGTGCAGTTGACAACGTAGCGAGACTCAAGGTCTCCGGAGCTCGTTTCCACGATGACGCCCCCAGCTTGCGACTGCATGCCAAGCACGCGAGATTCCAGCTGAATTTCAGTGCCGGATCCTCGCAACAGCTCGCCAAGTTTCTCACACACACCGACATAATCGACGATGCCTGCTTCCGGGACATGAATCGCGCTGATACCGGCTGTGTGGGGTTCCAGCTCGCGCAGTCGATCCTCGCCGATCAGTTCGCACTGCACTCCGTTCGCCTGGCCGCGTTCGTAGATTTTCTGCAGATTCGGCAGCTCGGACTCAGCGACAGCTACGATAACTTTTCCGCACGACTCGAACGCGATGCCGTGCTGTCTGCAGAATTCTTCCATCGCCTGACGACCGGCACGGCAATTGGTCGCGCGAAGCGAACCGGGCCGGTAGTAAATGCCGGAATGAAGGACACCGGAATTCCTGCCTGTCTGGTGAAACGCCAGTCGTTCTTCCTTCTCGATGAGCCTTAGCCTTAAATCAGGATACCTCTGACGCAGCCTCCAGGCGGTCGACAGCCCGACGATTCCTCCTCCCAGGATTATCACATCACAATCTGACATCGCCGCCGCAGTCTCCGAAGGGGAATGACAATCTGAAAGAAGTCAGCTGGCCAACAACACGATGGCAAAACACCGTCGTGACGGATCAAGGAGAGTAGTAGGGAACGCAGATTACGGCTAGCTTGTCAAAGCTCTCGCTTTGGTATTGGACAATCCGATTGGTCATCAGACTCGCAGACGTATCCCGATCCCTTCATGGATGTCTGGCGACAGTTCCTGACAAACTTCGCTGGCGTGCCAGCGTCCGGTTATCAATCGGGTCGCCACAAGACACGGTGCGTGAAAGCGGGCCGTGACGGTACACTCAAACCTTCAGCAGTCGTGGTTTGGCGCCGGTCGCCACCGTGGCTGGAGATTGTCGCCGACTCTCCTGAATCCCGGAACCGAAATGACAGCTCACTCTCGAACAGCGTCGCGTCTGACAACTCTGCGTTTGCTGATATGGCTCGGCGCACTGTCCATGACTCTCCTTGCACAGCCAGCCCCGGCACAGTCCGCTGAAGCTGAGAAATTGCAACTCGAATCCTCAGACGCGGCGGCGAAAACCAAATTCTTCGAGACGAAGATCCGACCGCTACTGGCCGCTCGCTGTTTCAAATGTCATGGCAAAGAGAAGCAAAGCGGCGGACTCCGTGTGGACGCGCTGAGCACGATTCTTAACGGCGGCGAATCAGGAGCCGCGCTGATCGCTGGTAAACCCGAAGAAAGTCTGCTGGTCGAGGCTATTCGCTGGGAATCGTTCGAGATGCCTCCCAGCGGCAAGCTTCCAGCAGCGGAGATTGCTCTGCTGACGCAGTGGATCGCTGACGGAGCGTTCTGGCCGGCGCACGACGCCGTCCTGCGCGACGAGACACCGACCGTCTCGGAAATCACCGACACCGACCGCCAGTGGTGGGCGTTTCAGCCGGTCACAAAACCTGTGGTTCCTGACACCGACTCCAGTGGCTGGTCGCGGAACGAAATCGACCAGTTCATTGTTCAGCGACTTCGCGAGAGCGATCTCTCACCGGCTGCAGAAGCAGATCGCCACACACTGATCCGTCGGCTCTACTTCGACATGATCGGCCTCCCGCCGAGTGCTGCAGAAATCGCAGCCTTCGTCAACGACAACTCCGCTGACGCGTACGAAAAACTGATCGACCAGCTCCTGGACAGCCCACACTATGGCGAGCGCTGGGCCCGACACTGGCTGGACCTGGTTCGCTACTCAGAATCCGACGGTTACCGCGCGGACGGTTACCGCGAGGACATGTGGCGCTACCGTGACTGGACCATTCAGGCATTCAATAACGATAAGCCTTACGATCAGTTCGTGCGGGAACAGATCGCCGGCGACGAACTCGATCCGGACAACCCTGACGCCATCGTGGCCACTGCGTACTGGCGGCTGTACCTCTATGAATACAACCAGCGAGACGTGCGCGGTCACTGGCAGGCGATCATCGACGAGTTGACCGACATCACCGGCGAAGCGTTTCTCGGGCTGAGCATCGGATGCGCGAAGTGTCACGATCACAAATTCGACCCTATTCTGCGAAAAGACTATTTTCGGCTCCAGGCATTCTTCTCCTCGATCGAGCCACGTGACGACATCGCTCTCGCAACGCCGGACGAGAAATCCGCATTCACAGAACGTCAGGCCAAATGGGAAGCAGCGACGCAGGAATTGAGAGATAAGCTGGCCGCCATCACAGCTCCTTACATGAAAAAACAACGGCAGTCGGCAGTCGAAAAGTTCCCGCCGGATGTCCGCGAAATTGAACTGCGCCCGACCGCCCAGTGGACCGCTCTCGAGCGACAACTCATGAATCTCGTGCAGCGACAGATCGACTTCGAATACGACCGCATGAAGCTCAAGGAAGACGACCAGAAAACGGTCGACGAACTCAACAAGGAACTGGAAAAGTTCGACCATCTCAAACCGGCACCGTTTCCAGTTTCTCTCACCGTCACCGACGCCGGACCTTCACCCGCGACGACCTTCATCCCCGACGACCGAAACAAACGAGACATCCTGCCAGGAAAACTCAGCGTACTGGATTCTCAACCGACCGAAATCGTACGCCTGGAATCCGCCCCACAGTCAACCGGTCGCCGAGCCGCACTGGCACGTTGGCTGACCGATCCCGCCAATCCGCTCTCCACACGGGTCATTGTCAATCGAATCTGGCAGTACCACTTCGGTTCGGGAATCGTCGAAACATCCAGCGACTTCGGCCACCTGGGTGAATCGCCGAGCCATCCGGAACTGCTCGACTGGTTGACCAGCAACTTCGTCGACAACGGACAAAGCTTCAAAGCCCTCCATCGACTGATCCTGCTTTCAGCGACGTATCGCCAGGCGGCATCGCACCCGGAAGCGAAGCGGATTTCGCTGATCGACCCGCTCAACCGATTGCGCTGGAGATGGGACGTCAGGCGTCTGGCGGCCGAGCAGATTCGAGATGCCATTCTCTCCGCTTCCGGAGAACTCGATTCCAAAGCTGGCGGCCCCGCAGTCGCCGCGACAACTCCGCGAAGGTCGATCTATACCAGAGTGCTGCGCAACTCTCCTGATCCCATGTTGAAGGTGTTTGACGTTGCCGACGGATTCAACAGCACCGCCCAGCGGGATGTCACGACCACTCCCACGCAGTCATTGCTGATGATCAATGGTCAGTGGATTCTGGACCGGGCCAGAGGGCTTTCGAAACGTGTCGACCAGACTGTCGCAAAGAACCGCAGCCCCGGTGCGAGCCCCTATCAGCTGGCTGCTGAGACGGCCTGGCAACTGGCACTCGGAAGAATTCCTGACGATGCGGAACTCGAATCCGCCATGCGTTTCCTTAGTCGACAGGGTGCCGAGCCAGCGTTGCCGCCACCCAGTACCGAGATGCTCGCGGCAACGAACAGCTCGGCAGCCAGAGTTGTTGACGCCAAAGACGGTTCCACTTTCCGGACTGGAAGCACCGAATCTCTTCCCACGGAAGATTTCACGATCGAGGCCATCATCCAGTTAAACTCGCTGTATCCCGATGCTAATGTCCGAACGATTGTCTCGCAGTGGAATGGCGATACCGTTCACCGTGGCTGGAACTTCGGCGTCACGAGCACAAAGTCCGGCTACAAGCCTCGCAATCTGATCCTGCAACTCATCGGTGGCGACCCTCCGACTGCCGGCACCGACAAGCCCACTTATGAAGTCATCGCGTCCAATCTTCGACCCGAACTGAACCGCCCTTACTACGTCGCCGTCTCTGTCGATGTCGACGATGTGACCGACGCGGGCGTCACGTTCTTTCTGAAGGATCTCTACGAAGAGGATTCGCCCGTGCAGACGGCGAGCGTTCCTCACAAGGTGCGAGGCGATTTTGCTTCCAGCTTGAGCCTGGTGATCGGCGATCGCGACGGCAGTCGACGAAGCCGCTGGGACGGCTTGATTGATAACGTGCGAGTCTCGCGGGCACGGCTGACTTCAGAGCAGCTGTTGATCAACGGCGGAGTCCACCGCGACATCTCCGGCTTCTGGAACTTTGACTCACCCGACTCACCCGGCCGCGACCAGTCCACAGCAGCGAACCACTTGAAGATCGCCACGTCGAACGCCCGATCTGAAAGCGGACTGGATCTGAATTCGCTCACGGATCTCTGTCACGTTCTGCTGAACTCAAACGAGTTTCTCTACGTCGACTGACTTTGCCGCGGCTCACGCAGCGAGCTGTGACCTCAGGCGACGCCCGGAACAGCAAAGCCTCGGGCGAAGTCTCGGACTTCTTCCCGGACCTGGCCGACGATGTCGTGGTTGTCGGCGTTGCGGAGCACTTCAAGGATCCAGTCGCCAATCTTCCGCATCTCGTCTTCTTTCATGCCGCGAGTCGTCAACGCCGCAGTTCCAATGCGAATGCCGCTCGGATCGAACGGAGACCGCTGGTCGAACGGAATCATGTTCTTGTTGACCGTGATGCCGGCACGGTCGAGTGCCTGCTCGGCGATCTTGCCGGTCAGGTCGATCTGTGTGACGTCACACAACATCAGGTGATTGTCCGTGCCACCGGAAGAAATCGAGATTCCGCCGCTCATCAGTGAGTCCGCCAGAATTTTGGCGTTCGTCACAACCTGTCTTGCGTAGTCAGTAAAGTCAGGGCGGAGAGCTTCGCCGAAACAGACGGCTTTCGCCGCGACAAGGTGACACAGCGGGCCACCCTGCATGCCTGGAAAAATGGTCTTGTCGATGCCTTTCGCATGTTCCTCGCGACACAGCACAAAGCCAGATCGTGGGCCTCGCAATGTCTTGTGTGAGGTTGAAGTGACGAAATCAGCGACCTCGACCGGGTTGTTGTGCACTCCTCCGGCGACAAGCCCGGCATAGTGAGCCATGTCGACCATGAACATCGCGCCGACTTCTTTAGCGATCTCGGCGAATTTCCCGTGGTCGATTTCGCGAGGGTACGCACTCGCGCCGGCGACGATCAGTTTCGGTTTGTGTTCCCGGGCAAGAGTCGCGACCTGGTCAAAGTCAATGCGGTGGTCATCTTTCCTTACGCCGTACGGCACGGCGTTATAGATCTTGCCCGAGAAATTGACCTTCGATCCATGAGTGAGATGTCCGCCGTGATCGAGACTCATAGCAAGGAATGTGTCGCCCGGATTGAGGACCGTAAAATAGACGGACATGTTGGCTTGCGAGCCAGCGTGTGGCTGAACGTTGGCGTGCTCGGCTCCGAACAGTTCGCAGACCCGGTCACGAGCCAGCGACTCGATCACGTCGACATTTTCGCAGCCGCCGTAATAGCGTTTCTCCGGATAGCCTTCTGCATACTTGTTCGTGAGGCATGTGCCAGCCGCTTCCATAACAGCAGCGCTGGTGTAATTTTCGGACGCGATCAGTTCGAGTCCCTCTTTCTGACGGGATTCTTCGTGCTGGATGGCGGCCCAGATATCGGGATCCGTTTGCTGAAGATGGCTCATGATTCTGCCGGTCTGATAGCGAATGAAACGTGATTGTCAGGTGATGCGACAAGGGCGGCCTTATAGCCCCTGCCTGGGCCAGACGCCACTGTTCTGACATCGATGGGCACGTTGCATCACGTCCAAATCGCAGAGCGACTGTAGCGATTGCCAAGTTGAGGCTGGAGCTTAGGCGGAGTTTTCCGAGGGAGTCAGATTCTGGGTGTTGTGTTGAATTGGACGATCATGTTTCGAACGCAGGCGATGATGGCAACGTTGCAGGATGTTCCGTTTCGCCTGAGCTGCAAGTTGGATGCAGGAGTGTCGGCGAAGTGAGTTGCTGCTGATGAAGTTTGCAATTCGGACCACACATTCCGGCATGTCTGCAAGGATTGCAGTCTGAGTTACGTGGTCGCCATCTCCTCAGCAGCGCATGACCATGCGAATCGTCGCCTCACGGTATTTCGTCAGGCTCGACCGATTGTGATTTACTCCGTAGCACTGATAGTGACCATGAAGCTTCGGCTTGAGCGCCTCTCGGACTTACCTGGCCGGGGCCATAGTGGGCGTAACCATGTCAGAACGTTCGGCAGCTACTTTTTATCATCCCGCCACATTCTTCACTGGCTGCAGACAACTCCACGAGGACCCGCAACAGGAGAACTTCTTCGCGGTCGCGCACACTCGTAGTGCCAGAACCAGTGGAACGGCTCGCGAATCGCCCACACGCGAGATGTCTTTAATTCCGCATCCTTGACCTCATCTAACTGCTCCCCCTGGTCGTCACTCTCGTTTCCCGAGTTGTCGAGCCAGAGTTGATTCGTGCGGTTCCAAACAGCTTGCCGATCTCGCATATCATTCCCGCGATTCTCCGGAGAGTTCTAATGCTGGGATGAAATTCGACGCGTTGCTACTCGTTCGGCACCTGAGACTGCGTCTGCACGTCGGCGATGACATGCTTCACGCTGTGGTAATGGCAGATCGCGACAGCGGCAGCGTCGGCAACGTCATTCGGCTCCAGCAGTTGCTTGAGGTGTAGTTCGTGCTGGATCGCGTACTGCATCTGGAGCTTGGTCGCATGTCCGTTTCCGGTGAGCAGTTTCTTGATCTGAGTCGGCGTGTAGTGAATGACTGGCAGCTTCGCTTCGGCGGCGGCGAGCAGAATCACACCGCGTGCGTGAGCCATCAGGATCGCTGTCTTCGGATGGGCGACGTGTGAAAATACCTGCTCGATCGCCATGACCGAAGGTTTCATCTCTGCAATAACCTCCCGCAGACCGCAGGCGAGTTCGTGAACACGTTCCGCAAGTGCCAGCTCCTTCGTTGAGCGAATGACTCCCCCCTCGCGAAGCACCGCTCCCTTTGTGACTTTCTCAATAATCGCATATCCCGTTCGATTAAGGCCCGGATCGATACCGAGAACCCGCACAACTCGCGGCAATGCCACCGCAGGCGGAGGCCGATTGGATGCAGGTTCGATCATGTCATTAAACCAGCGACTTCTGAGGATGAATGGCTTGAACAGGCAACCGACGATGCGTTCGATTCCTGTCTCCAATTTCTCTGCGTTCTCCTGTTTGATTTCTGTCAGAGGATCACTGTCCCAAAGGGCACTCAGTCTCGCCGCCAGAGCGTTCCGTCGGGTCGGTCTTCGAGAGTGATCTTCAGTTCGTTGAGACTATCTCGAATCCTGTCAGCGAGTGGCCAGTTTTTCTCGCCTCGCAGGCTTCCTCGCAGGCTGATCACCAGTTGCATCAAGCCTTCAACCAGTTCGTCGCTGGCTCCGCCGTGCCCCGACTGAATCGGTTGCCGGAAGACTCCAAGTATTCCCGCCAGCTCTTTCAGTACTGTTGCCGCCGAGACGAAGGCCGCCATGTTCTGCCCGTCCGACTTTCCGGCGCCATCGAGTTTCGCTTCGTTGACGAAACCGTTGATAGTCTTTCGCAGATCGAACAGGACGCCGACAGCTCCGCCGGTGTTGAAGTCATCGTCCATGCATTCGTAGTAGCGATCGCGAAGCGCTTTTACTTCGCTGAGGAAGCTCGACGGCTCGCCTTCAAGGCTGCAGGCTTGTTCCCGAGTCGCAGAAGTGGAAAGGCTGTAAAAGTCCTGACCAGTAATTCGCTGGAAAGTTTCAATCAGTCGATAAAATCCTTCGAGTGACCGATCGACTTCTTCGATTCGCTCGTCTCCGAAATCAATCGGGCTGCGGTAGTGAGTGGCCAGCAGGAAGAATCGAACAGTCTCGGGGTGATGCTTCGAGAAGACCGCCGTCTTGACGGATTCCGCTCCGGCAGATCCCGCCAGCTTGCCCGCAACCTGAGCGTCCATGTCCGGGACATCGCCATGCCTGTCGTGCTGCCCGCCGACTTTCCCGGCCTGACCGCTGGCCTGCATCAGACCGTTGTGCAGCCAGTACTTTGAAAACGTTTTCCCGGTGCAGCATTCGGACTGTGCCAGTTCGTTTTCATGGTGCGGGAAGAGCAGATCGAGTCCGCCGCCATGAATGTCGAGCGTTTCGCCAAGATACTTCATGCTCATCGCGGAACATTCAATGTGCCACCCAGGGCGTCCCGGCCCCCAGGGACTTTCCCATGATGGTTCACCCGGCTTCGAAGCCTTCCACAGCGCGAAGTCAGCCGGATGCTTCTTTCGGTCAGCCGCCTCGACGCGTTCGCCGGAAACAAGTTCGTTGATGTTGCGGTGGCTGAGCTTGCCATAATCGTCGTCATGCTCGGCCTGGAAGTAGACGTCGCCATCCAGCGGGTAGGCGTGCCCCTTCTCGATCAAGGTTGCAATCATCGAGAGCATTTCGGGGATATGCTCGGTTGCGTAGGGAAAGCGATCGATCGAATCGACGCCCATCGTCGCGAGATTCTCGAAATAATCCTGAGTCATCTCTCGGGCGAGATCGCTGACGTCCCGGCCCAGTTCGTTGGCCTTGTTGATCAGCTTGTCGTCGACGTCAGTGATGTTGACGATCCAGGTGACGTCGTAGCTCAGGTAGGCGAGATACTTCTTGATCGTGTCAAAGATCACCGGGCCAACCATGTGCCCGATGTGGGCTGGTTTGTAAACCGTCGGCCCGCACAGATACATGCCGACCTTGCCAGGGTTTACGGGAGCGAAATCTTCTTTTTCACGAGTCAATGTGTTGTAGATGCGAAGGGTCATAGTCAAATCGTTGAGTTGAGAATTGTGGCTGAATGAGAAACTGCACGAGGTCTACTCGTTGATCACTTTTGCGTTCTTGTGCCTCGGTCTTCACGTCGAGTCTGTCGCGTCGCGATAGAGCAGCACGACGGCGTCGGCAGAGATCGACTCGCCCCGTCCGATCGGCCCGACTTTCTCGCCTGTCTTGGCTTTGATATTTACCTGATCGGGCGAGACACCCAACAGCTCGGCAACATTCTCCTGAATCTGCTTTCGCCAGGGCGCGAGCTTCGGCTGTTCAGCAAAGAGCGTGCAATCAAGATTGGCAATGCGCCAACCACGTTCCTGCACCGCATTGACTGCTTCACGAAGAAAAACGGCGGAGTCCGCGTCTTTCCACTGTGGATCGGTATTCGGAAACCAATCGCCGATATCGCCAAGGGCCAGAGCACCCAGCAGAGTATCCGTGATGGCATGCAGCAGAACGTCGGCGTCGCTGTGTCCGACCAGACCGCGTTCAAAAGGAACGGTTACGCCACCCAGAACCAGCGATCGACCTGCTTCCAGGCGGTGGCTGTCGTGACCGTGTCCAATCCGAAGCGGCGGGACTCTCATCCTGATTGCAATTGCTGTTGAAACTCGAAACAAGTCACTCGAAGCTCGTGATCTGACCGAAAAACATCAGCAAGAGAACTTCGAGACGCGCCATCCGTGCCGCCCGCAGGGTCGGATGATAGTTCTGGCGATTTCGCGTGACAATGTGAGCTGCGGAAGCAAGGAATGACGGAGAACCAGCCTCGCCCTGGCCTGGTGCACGTGGATGAATTGGATTCGCGCGGAACAGAAAAATCTGTTGTGCTTCCCCGCCTTGTACCATCGAGTCCACCCGATCAGACGGTGCTCACATGCAGGCCAGGGAGACGCGAACATGGATGCGTCAGAATCCAGACACAACGCTCGCCTCAACGAGACGTTCAACCATTTCGAGAATCTGGAAGTGGTGCGGGTGCCTCTGTCGTGGGCTGAGAGTCTCTCTGGAAATAAGAGCCACGAAATCACGTGGTTTCATGGTTGCCAACTCTGCCCGGAAACTTGAACTCCGCTGGTGTTTTTTTCAGAAAACGACAATTTCCTCGACAAATGCCGGCAACACGAATCACTGCAAAGCAAGCGGAATGAATTCCGGACGGACTCTTAGTGTGAACGGTGTGTCCATTCCGAAAGATTCATTGAGAAGTCATTGCCATCGGTCAGCCACACTTCTGTCTCTTCGCATTGAATCTCGACGCGACTCAGATCGAGTTCTGCCGGCAAGACATAGACGATCAGAGTGCCTGACGTCAGTGAGAGCAGCTTTGTGCGAGGATCGGACTTCCGTCGAATCGTGCCGCCCAGGGTGTCTCGTACGAATGTGTATCCCGTTGTGCGAAACACGCCGTCGTTCATCGCTTCGACTTCGCCGACAAACAGCCTGTTATCATCTCGTTCGAACAGGCGCCGGTGAACCACCAACACTCGCGCACCGGGTTCCAACAGACTAATAGTGGACATCTTCGTCTCCGCTTCTGGTTGTTCAGGGCCAATCAATTGGACATCGCCACTTGGCGGCAATGGCCGACAGGTAAATCGAGTAGTCGTCGTGAGTTACGCATCTCAGCCGATTGGCGATGTGGCGTTCGGGAAAATCGACGATCCCCGGTGTGTCTCAAGGTGTCACGAAGACCCATCGCGGAGGATCGTCAAGGGTGACATTAAAGCAGATCAGATCTCTGGGCAGGAAGCTCGTTACGGCTCTCTCGCTGTACGATGACTGTTTAGGATGGGTCCCGG
Source organism: Planctomycetota bacterium (assembly GCA_027624335.1). Lineage (GTDB taxonomy): Bacteria > Planctomycetota > Planctomycetia > Planctomycetales > Planctomycetaceae > JABMPE01. The sequence continues at coordinate 10,230 of JAQBWV010000046.1, read as the reverse complement.
GGACTTTCATCGCTTCCACTTGCGGATACTCAAGCGGCAAATCCCCAGCGTCCCAATGGACTGAGCAGTCCGCACCCATTTGGATCCAGATGTGCAGGAAGCCTTGTGCGCCGACCGGGATGCCGAGGAGAATCCACTTGTGCTGAACAATCGCAGCTTTGCTTACGATGACGGAGAGGACTCCAGATCATGAACAGACAGCACCAAAGCGGTCAGGCAGGCCTGAGACATTGTGAATGCGATTTCAGTCGCACAGTTTTCAGGCGCACAGTCACATGTCTGACGATTGCCGTCGGACTGTTGACTCCATTCGATGCAGCATTTGCGTCCGAAATGCCACCGCGTGAAATAGTGGTCTCGACTGATGCGAACGGGGCAACGGCCGGTAGAACTCAATCAGTGCCACCTTCAAAGGTTGTCCCGCCATTCGCGAAGTCCGCCGACGACCAGGAACTCTCAAAACGCAGCTCAGACCTGGACCGCCAGCTGCTCCGTGACCTGCTGCCCGACCTTCCCCTCGACCTTGAGTTGCCCGTTGACAAATCTGGCAAACCAGGACCGGAACAACTGACGTCGAGAAGCCGGCTCCCACTCGCCGATGAACTTGATGAAACCGTTGAGGCGATGCGTGAGGTCAGTCGTCGCCTCGACAATAAAAGCCTTACCGAGGAGACGGAGAAACTGCAGACCAGCATCGTTTCAAACATTGATCTGCTGATTGAAAAACTCCAGAACCGTCCGCTTCCTGGCCCCCCACCGTCTTCAGACTCATCAGATGAGAATCCTCAACAGGATCAACAACCAGGACCGCAACCTCAGCCCCAAAACACACAGCAGAATCAACCCGGTGCGGATTCTGCCTCCCGCCCCGGCGAACGACCGCAAGCAGGAAAGGCGGGCGAGTCCACGGAGCAGAACCTTCGACAGGCTCAGGAACGTGCTGCCGCCCTGGCTCGACGCCGGGCCTTGATCGACGAAGTCTGGGGACATCTTCCCCCTGCCATGCGCGAGCGACTCCTGAACGTGGGAAGTGAAACTCTGCTGCCCCGATACGAAGAAATGATTCGGCGTTATTATGAAGCGCTCGCCGAACCAGAACGAAGCGACTCGCGACGCTGAGTGACGATTTGCGATTCCGTGAAGCCCCGTTTCTGAGTGCCGCGCTACGGCCCATGCAGCGTTTGCACCGATTCCAATGTGTGGCCACCCCTCGTATACTGCCTCTCCATCTGCCAGTTCTGGCAGAAATGCGCGCAAACTTTCTCTGTTAAAGCTCGTTTCATGGCCACTGCCAGTAAAGACTCCGCGAAATCCGAATCAGTACGTCTCCAGGTTCTGTTAGCCCGTTGTGGCCTCGGTTCTCGACGAGCTTGTGAGGACTACATCACCACCGGGAGAGTGACGATCGATGGCGTGGCTGTTACGGAACTCGGTGCCCGAGTCGACCTGACCGCTCAGAAGGTAACGGTCGACGGTGAGTCAATCCGCCCGGAACGTCCGGTCTGCTACATGGTCAATAAGCCAAAAGGGATGCTTTGCACAAACAGCGACCCCTCAGGACGTTCTCGTGTCGTTGACATTTTTCCCACCAGCGCAGGTCGAGTGTTCCCGATCGGGCGACTTGACGAGAACTCGGTCGGACTGCTGCTGGTCACCAACGACGGTGAACTGAGCCACCGTCTGGCTCATCCGCGTTTCAAGGTGCCGAAGGTCTACGAAGTTCAGGTCGCTGGTCGACCATCCACGGAGATTCTGAATCAGCTCCGCGAGGGTATGTACTTCAGCGATGGACGGTTCAAAGTCGACAATGCAAAGAAAACCGGGACTCGAGGAAAAAGCACGATCCTGGAGGTCACACTGAGCGAAGGCAAGAACCGCGAAATCCGCCGACTGTTTTCCAGGGTCGGGCACAAGGTCATGAAGCTGGAACGAGTCGCGTTCGGTCCGCTTCAGCTGCGAGGGGTTCCGGTTGGCAGGTTCCGGGCTCTGTCTCGTGAAGAGATGAAACTGCTGCGCGACTATATCGAGAACGGCGAGCGTCGTGCTGACGCTGTGACGAGTTCTCAGGTAACGAAGAACACTTCGAAGAAAGCTCCGGCGGCTGCCAGAAAACCCCGCGATCGGCCTGAGCGCCGTGTTGTTGAAGTCGTCCCGTTTGGCACTGCCGGGGGGCATGACCTCACCGGAAGAAAGCGACCAGCGACGCAGCAGGGCGATCAAAAGACACAACGGTTTCGCGATAATGATGACGACGAGTCGACGCACTATTCCGGGCACCCTGCGATCGTCAATTCGAAAAAAGCAGCGTTTGCACCTGCCGTCGAGGCAGCGGCCCGCAGCCCACAACGACGAAAGGTTGCCTCGCCTCGACCGTTCACTGAGGGCAAAAAAGGCAATGCAGCATCTGGTAAGAAAAGTTCGTCCGCCTCAGGACAGCCAAACAGCTCAAAGCGATCAGCAGGCGTCAAAAAGGCGGCCAGGCCGAAACCCACTAATCGAAAGCGAAAGAAAAACCAGTGATGATCCGTGCTCTCTGTTTGCGGCACTCCGGCATCGCATGAGTGTCGCGACTCAATTCGCGGAGTTAAATCGTGACCGGGGACTCTTCGATGACAAGGCTTAACGGCAAGGCGAATCATGGACGTCGATTGTTCAAACCTGGATCTGGCAGGCTTCGTCCCGACGGCATTGGAATGCGATGCACAGGTCGTCGACAACCAGTGTGTGGCTCGCAATACCTGGATTATGCGAATTTCGTGTCCCGACCTTGCTCGGCAGATTACGCCTGGCCAGTTCTTCATGGTGCGTGATCCGAGAGCCACAGACCCCATGCTGGGCAGGCCATTTGCTCTTCTCGACGTCTGGGAAGATGCCAGCGGTCAACCCGCCGGAATCGACTTCGGATATGTGGTCATCGGCAAGATGACTGGCCTGATGACACTCTGGCGTCCGAATGATCTGTGCAGAATGTGGGGGCCACTCGGGAACGGCTTTCCGGTTCCAGACGTCGATCGACTGTGTCTGGTGGCAGGAGGAATCGGGCAGACACCATTTCTCGCTGTTACAAACGAGGCACTCGGCAGAAAGACATACGGCCAGCCCCATCGAGTTTTGCACAGGCAGCCAAAGTCCGTCTCGCTGTGTTACGGAGTCCGCTCGAATGACTACCTCGCCTGTGTTGACCTGTTCCAGAAATCTGGCGCAGAACTTCATATATCAACTGATGATGGCAGTTGCGGTCATGATGGATTTGTCACGGACCTGCTGGGAGCTCAGATCTCCAGCGACGCTCCGCCAGAGGCCATCTACTGCTGCGGCCCGGAGCCGATGATGCACGCGGTTGGAAAAATCGCCACCGCCAGCCAGATTCCCTGCTGGTTGTCCCTGGAAACACCCATGGCTTGCGGATTCGGGATCTGTTTCAGCTGCGTCACTCGAGTTCGCATGGACGACGGCACTACGGACTACCGAAGAACCTGTGTGGAAGGCCCTGTGTTCCCTGCTGAGAAACTGTGTCTTTCATAGGATTTTCATCAGAACATTGGAGTCCGAACGGCTGTAACTACAGGGTTTCAGAGTTGTGGACGCAAGACCCATGCGGTAACCTAACCCGTTTGTATTAAGGGGTTTGACGTGCCGACTGGTCCGAACGTCGTTCCGCCATGCGAAGTTGGACATGATCTCAGGATGAGCTTCCTCAACTCTTCAGGTAGCACCTGCCGTCCTTTAATGACGATGAAAAGGAGCCAGCTGTGAGTCAATTCACAAACGACAGCTATCGCCACACTGCTGAGGATGCCGAGCCGGCCTCTGGTGCCGTGTCGGGGACACGCGAAATTCCGGCCTGGGCCGTAAGCCTCGCGGTGCATGTCGTTCTTCTGCTGATGCTGCGAAGCATCATCTATGTGACAGCCGGTCCCGACACCGACAATCTGATCACAAGCGTCGCGGACGAGTTTGATGAAAGTGACTACAAGTTCGACGTCACCGTTGCAGACATGGTCGGCAACGATAGCGAAGTCAATACGCTGACGGCGTCGCAGGCGGCCTCGCAAGTCGTGAATCAGAACCAGCAGGAACAGATCAATCGAGAACTGGAAGAGGAATTGCTCGAAGTCGAAGCTCCACCCGTCAACGAAATCACTCAACCTTCAGCGGCCGACATGACCAGTGTCGTCGAAACGACAGGCACGTCAGAAAAAACTGGTGGGGTTGAAGGCTCGATTGATCGGATGACCTACGAGGTTATCAACTCGCTGAAAGAACGGCAGACTCTGGTTGTGTGGTTGTTCGACGAGTCCGGGTCATTGTCGGTTCGTCGCAACGAGATCGCCGACCGCTTCGAGAACATCTATGGCCAGCTCGACAACCTGAAAGCCGAGCGGAATTCTCCGTTGAAAACCGCGATCGTCGGATTCGGCAAAGACGTTCACTTCTACACTCCAGAACCGATTAACGACATTGGCAAAGCGGTAAACCTGGTCCGCGGAATCAAAGACGATGACTCTGGTCAGGAAGTCGCTTTTTCAGCGGTTGGTCAGATCGTCAACAAGTGGAAGGGGTTTCGGTCGGCTAAGAACAAACACAACTGCATGGTTGTTATTGTGACTGACGAGCGAGGGGACGACTTCGAACACCTCGAAACAGTCGCCGCGATGTGTTCAAAAACCGGATTCCGCGTTTACTGCATCGGCAATTCATCCCCCTTTGGTCGTGAAAAGGGATTTGTCCGATGGACTTACTCTGATGGATTCGAGCAGGACATTCCTGTTGATCAGGGACCGGAGTCCGTTCGGATGGAAGTCCTTGATCTTCCGTTCTGGGGAGCTCGGGGAGTCGACTCAGGCCGCATTTCTTCAGGACTTGGTCCATACGCGCTAACGCGGCTGTGCGCAGAAACCGGCGGCCTCTATCTGATCACACAGGATTCGCGAGGCAAGCAGTTCGACGGGGCTCTAATGAAGGAGTACCTGCCAGACTATCGGCCCATGCGACTTTACGAACAGGACGTCACTCGAAGCGCCACCAAGATGGCATTGATTCAGGCAGCCGAGAGCACTCGCACATCACGGGTTGTCGCTCCAACTATACGGTTCAGAGCTGACTCCGATAATGCACTTCGAGCGGAAGCCACAGACGCTCAGAAACCAGCGGCGATTCTTGAGCACCGGGTTGCAGAAATCGTCAGGATTCTCGAAGCCGGAGAGAAAGACCGAGACAAAATTAAGGAGCCTCGCTGGCAGGCTGCCTACGATCTCGCAATCGGTCGTGCCCTTGCTCTCCATGCTCGAGCCCTTGGCTACAACGTCATGCTCGCTCAGATGAAAGTCGCGCCAAAGACCTTCGAGAAAGAGGGCAACAATACCTGGACAATGAAGGCATCGGGAGAGGTTCAGACCGGTCCGATCGTTCGAAAAATCGTCACCAGAGCCACTGAATACCTTAGCCGAGTCGTCGACCACCATCAGGGAACACCATGGGCCTATCTCGCCGAACTGGAGCTGGAAAGGCAGATGGGTTGGACGTGGGAAGAGTCATACATCAACTATGCCGAAGCTGGGCAAATGAACAGCAACAACGAACCGAAAAAAGGTGTGCTCTTCCTTGAAGTAGTCGATCCGAAGACCGGCAAGAAAAAACTTGTTCCGCGCGAGCCCATCAACCTGTGACGCAGAAGCCATCGTTCACCTGAATTCTTTGCGGAGCGACCTTTTGAGTCGCATTTTTAGGGAGTATTTTATCCATGAACCGCAACTCTAGCTTTTCGGCTATCGGCACATCGATGGTAGCCCACGTCGTTCTGCTCGCTGGCCTGACTCTGATTCACTTCGAGCTGAATGACAAGCTTCCGGATATCGTCCTGGAAACTGTCTTCGACGACGAACGCGAGCAGGAAGAGTTCACAAAGCCGCTAGAAACAGAAACTGAAATTGCTGAGACTCAGAATGTCATTGCTGGTGGCGCTGTTTCGACAGCAGTGGGTGGCTCGGGCGCACCAGCCGTTGCTCAACAGAAAGTTGAAACTTCTGAATCGCTTCAGGAAGTCGACTTCAACGTCAACGCCAGCACTGTCGATCTGCCGGGCGAAAATCTGATCGGACAGGATCTCGGCATCGGCGAAGTTAACGGTGAAGTGGGAGCGATGGTCGAGGGCTACGGAGCCGCTCTTTCGCGAATGACTCAGGAACTGATCCGCATGATGCGGACGGAGAAAGTCATGGCGGTCTGGCTGTTTGACGAATCAAACAGCATGAAAGACGACCAACAGGAAATTGCTCAGAAGTTTCACAAGATCTACGAAGAGCTCGGTATCCAAAGTCGTAAAGATAAAGATTTGAAGGCACGTGACGAAGTCCTGCAAACGTCGATTTGCAGCTTCGGGAAGTCCGTTAGAGAGCTGACCAAGGCGCCCACGACAAACGTCAATGAAATCAAACAAGCCATCGATAAGATCCCGGTTGATGAAAGCGGCGACGAGAACATGTTTGCGGCCATCCTTAATGTGGTTAAGGAATTCGGGCCGAAAGCTCGCAGTCAAAAACGCCGTCTTGTGATCATTGTAGTCAGCGACGAATCACCGTCTGATGCCGGTGACACAAACCTCAACGACTATGGCCAGATCGAGCAGGCCATTCAGACCTGTGAAAAAGCCAGGATCCCCGTTTACTGCATGGGCCGCGAAGCAGTCTTCGGCTATCCATTCGCACGTATCCGCTGGATAGATCCCATCTACAATTTGAATCACTGGGTCTGGATTAACCGCGGACCCGAGACGGCTTATCCAGAAGCCCTGCAGTGGGACGGCCTGCACGCCAGACACGACAGTTCGCCAAGTGGCTTCGGACCGTACTCACAGGTTCGTGTCTGCAAAGAGACCGGGGGAGTCTATTTCATGCTCCCTGGTGAGGAAGAGAACATCGTCGGTCGACCGGCGGCCATTGAAGCTCGCAAGTTTCAAGCGCTGGCCATGAAGGAATACGAGCCGCTACTTCTATCACGACGCGATTACGAGGAACAACGAGCACGCAGCAAGTTTCGAACAGGTGTCTGGGACGTAATCAGAAATCTCAACCCGCACTGGGACAGTAAGCTTAATATGCGACATTGGCACTTCTCGGTTGAAGCTGAAGAGTTCCAGAAACAGGGTTTGCAGGAATTTGAAAAAGCTGCGTATGCCATGAATCAGCTCGATAAAGCTGTTGGCCTCATGGACGATATTCGTCCACTTCGCGCCAAAGAAGATTCCCAGCGATGGCGTGCGGCGTACGACCTGATCTACGCTCAATGTCTCGCCTACCGTGTCCGACTCTTCCAGTATCTGCTCGTGCTGGACGATCACGCAGCCAGTGGAAGAAAGCCGAAAGATCCCAAACACAACCGCTGGGATGTTGGTTCGGCGAAAGACCACATGGAGCCAACAGACGCCCAGTTCGATCGCATCAAGAAGGCGTTTAAATTGAAGCAGTCAAAATCTGAGTACCAGGCATTGGTGAATTCAGAAATGCAGAAAGCTGACGAAGCATTCGACGCCGTAGTGGCTGAACACACCGGGACCCCTTGGGACGCTCGGGCAAAATGGGACAAAGGACGGCGATTCGGGTACTCATTCAATTCGCATTTCTGGGATCCGAAGTATGCTGAAGTCGGCACGCGAATTAAGGTTCCGAAGTTCTAAGTTCATGCGAAACAGACTTGATCAAACATGCAGTTCGGGCCCGGCAGTTTATAGAAGCTGCCGGGCCTGACGCATTTCAGACAGGCTCGGGTCGGTCACACGGTACATCTCTCCCGTATGTCATCTCGGACAGATGACGAAACCGGATTCCCCAGTGCGAATTTCATCTGTTCTATTAAGTGTGTTTTCCGCAATTTGCAGGCATAAGACGGAAGTGGAATCATCCGGCGCTAAGGCTCTCCAGAAAGTATCAGCACAGTATGAAACCTTCATTTTTCGCCGCAGTTGTGTTGCTCGTTGCCTTTACCGTCAGCGGTCGGGTGAGCGGTGGCGATTCTGTTGCCGATGCCGCCACACGTGGACTACCGAAGATCGTTCTTGTCGGTGACTCGATCCGGTTGAGTTATGCGGCTTTGGCGACAAAGGAACTCGAAGGCAAGGCGATTGTCGTCAGCCCACAGGCGAATGGCGGTGACAGTGAGAATGTCGTGAAGAATCTCGACATGTGGGTCATTCGAGAGAATCCAACCGTCGTGCATTTTAACTGTGGCATCCACGACACGAAGCGATTTCTGGCAACTGGCAGGTTTCAGGTTCCTCCCGAACAGTATGAAGCCAACCTTCGAAAGATCGTCAATCGCATTCGCCAGGAAACTGGGGCCGTCGTGATTTTTGCGACGACAACTCCAGTCCTCGACGATCGAGCGGCAAAGACCAGGCAGGGGCGAGACTATGAACTGCTCGGAGCCAGCATCGAACAGTACAACGCCATCGCAAGAAAGGTTATGAAGGAGCTGAAAGTTCCGATCAATGATCTACACAAAGCACTGTCAAGCCCCGCAGCACCGCACACGACGGAAAACCTGATCGGAAGCGATGGCGTCCACCTGACCACTCCGGCTAGAGAACTTCTCAGCAAGCAGGTCGCAGCATTTGTCTGTCAGCACCTGCCAGTCCGTCCGCAGGAGTGAACCCGCTTTCAAGAAAGAACATGGCCCACAAAGGCGATGAAGACCCCACCCGGGATGGTTTCAGGATGAACGGCAGGAAGGCTTCAAACGGCGACATGGATGCTCTTTCGATTCTTAATACCCGCTTCGGGCACGCCGCTTTTCGGGGCCAGCAGAAAGCGATCATCGATCGAACGATGGCTGGCGGACACTCGCTGGTAATCATGCCGACCGGCGGCGGGAAGTCGTTGTGCTATCAGATCCCGGCAATGCTGCATATTGCTAACGATGCGACACAGCCAAAGTCAGGGTCGAAGCCGGCGTTGACCGTTGTGCTTTCGCCGCTGATCGCACTGATGAAAGATCAGGTGGACGCTCTGGAAGACAAAGGGATCCGTGCCGCGTACATCAATTCGTCGCTAAACCGTCAGGAGCGTGAAACCCGATACGCTCAGGTCGCAAAAGGGCAGTTCGATCTGCTCTACGTCACGCCGGAACGATTCCGCAAGCCGGAATTTGTTGATGTGCTCTCTCAGCGGAACATTCAATTGCTGGCCGTTGACGAGGCTCACTGCATCAGCGAGTGGGGACATGACTTTCGTCCCGATTACACTCGACTGAAAGAGTTTCGAAAGATCGTCGGAGACCCGACGACCATCGCGCTGACAGCGACGGCGACACCTGAAGTTCAACAGGACATTGTGCGACAGCTCGGGCTGGAGTCGAATGATGTGTCGATGTTTCACGAAGGCATTGACCGACCAAATCTTGCCATCTCCGTCGAAGAAGTATGGGGCAACGAAGAGAAGTTCGAGCATATCCTCAGAATCGTGAAGCAATATGACCAGTCCGACGGGAACGGCATTGTCTACTTCACGCTGATCAGAACACTCGACGCTTTCAGTGAGATGCTGCGGAAAAAACAGGTTCCTCACTTCTGCTATCACGGCGATCTGGAACGTCGGGAACGCCGTCGCGTTCAGAACGATTTCATGCGATCGCAGAACGCGTTCGTGCTCGCCACAAACGCATTCGGAATGGGGATCGATAAAGAGGACATTCGATTTGTCATTCATGCGGAGATGCCCGGTTCGATGGAATCCTGGTATCAGGAGATCGGCCGCGCCGGGCGAGACGGCAAGCAGTCAGATTGTGTCCTGCTGTACGACGAGCATGACCTGACGACGCAGATGGAGTTCATTCAGTGGAGCAATCCGACGGCTGAGTATTACGGGCGAGTTTACGACTTGCTGCAACATCGTGCAGAAGAGGTGGAAGCGTTCGGGATGGAGTGGGTTCGCGACACGCTGCACCCGAAGAGGCGGCACGACCACCGAATAGACACCGCCTTGCAGATGTTCGATCGACATGGCGTGATCGCGGATGCACGAAGTCGTCGCGTGCCGACGATCGTTGGAGAATTGCCGGCTCAGCTGATGGACGAGGCACGCCTTGAAGAAAAACTTCGCCGGGATCAACAGAAACTGTATGCGCTCGTGCAACTGATTCGTCACGAGGGCGATCGAAAAGCGTTTATTCACGAGTACTTCGGACTTCCTTATCGTAAACATTCGCCGAAGGAGTGAGCGGCAAGGCGCTAGCCGC
>JAQBWV010000337.1 GCA_027624335.1 Planctomycetota bacterium | reverse complement strand
ACTGATTGCCTGGCGTCATCAAGTCGCAGATAAAAGTAAGTCATGACCGACTTCGCTTTGCAGCGAGCAGGCGTCGGACCGCTTCAGCCTTCTCAGCGTCAGTCAGAGGAAGCCGCTCGATCAGCGCCAGAGCCGTGATCAGATCAGGCGCTTCCCGCGGTGGCTCTGACGAGCTTCCCCCATTACTTCCCCCAAGTACTGCCCTTCCTGGGCAATCTGGGTCACTTCCTGTCATTTTGACCGATTGAGACGATCGAACGTCCTTCGGTTTATCTCTCGTCGTAACGTCTTGTCCAGACACAAGAAAAGCCCCGCTGTCACTCACTGACAACGAGGCTTCGAAAGAGCGGGTGAGGGGAATCGAACCCCCGTCTGAAGCTTGGGAAGCTTCCATTCTACCATTGAACCACACCCGCTTTGTACGCCAGGCATTATCTCGCTCGCACTCTGTCTTGCAAGGTATCGTGATTCGAGTTTTCGAATTGAGCTCTCGCTCTCGATCTGTTCTTGTGAATATTCGGTCAAAATCGATTCTTGCGATCCCTCCCGGTTGAGTTCGTTTGCTCGGTGGTATGCTGCGCTGACAGTGCCGGTTAGCGAATGTCTGAGGATTACGTCAGCAGGTGCGATAACGACATCATTTCCACGCAGTCAAGAACTGACAGGCTGGCTGAGACTCGTTTGCCGATCGCAACGACTCCGACGACATCGTCCTGAGGCCGTTTGTGCCGAGAGTCCGATATGTGCCTATGAGTCGGCCTGCGCTTTCTGTCTGACGCGGGTTACTCGTTCTCGTCCTCCTTCACCGACTGAAGCAATCTGACTTCCAGAAATGGCGTCGGCAATCGCTCATCGGCGGAAGACTGGCAGCCCGCAAACAGCGATTGGAGTGGATTATGCGAATGACGTCCTGGAAGCGCTGTCTTATGCAGACGCTCGCCGTAATGACTGTTCTCGGCGTGTTTACGTACAACACCGCCCAAGCGCAGGTCGTTCCCGGCACCGGCTACAAGATCAATGAAGTCGGTGATGACTTCGAGGATGAAGACTGGTCCTATGTACCAAACTGGCCTAAAGCCAGCCAGAATCTCGACGGTCAGACGCGGAGCAACCTCGGAGAGTCCACCAACGGACGCTGGTATGAAAGTGCCTATCGAGGTCAGCCGGACGTCATTCAGCGAGTCGCGACTCCGCCTGGCGGACTGCCTGGCAGCAAGGGTTCGCTTCTGCTTCGTTCAAAGTTCACCGGTATTCCGGAGATGATTACCCGCAAACAACAGCAGGACGACTTCCTGGCTAACGTTAACGGAATTACTGGTGCCATCGCGGTGCAGAACACCCCCAGTTTCGTCGTTCGGGTTTTCCTTCCACCGTGGAATGAATGGGAACAGCGCACCGGAGCAGCGTTCGGGATTCGAGCAGATTGCGAAGGTATGGTCGTTAAGAGCGAGGAGAAGCGAGGTCTTTTCGGAATTCGCATTCGTGAACAGCGTAAGCAGGACGCCTACTGGCCTGGTTTCTTCATTCAGTACAACTGCAAGAAGGATCCGAAGTACGACGAAGACTCAGCCATCGTCTTGATCCGCTCGGACGATAAGGGGCAAGACCTGTTCGGCCCGTACATCACTCAGACTGGCTGGTGGACGTTCGGAATGTCCTTCACGCCGGACGCGAAAGTCCACTACTACGCCAGCCCTGGCGTCGATGCATTGACGCAGGCTGACTACATCACTTCCACCAGACCTTACAACGCAGAGACGCAGCGTCTGGTGACCTTCTTCTTCAACGTCGTGAACATGGATGACGGACGAACATGGTCAACGAAATGGATTGTTGACGATCCGGAAGTCTTCGTCGTGCGTCGCTGGTGGTAACCAGACGCTCGGCGGCATGACCGTTTGAAACTTGAATAACTGACGAGGTCGACGGGAACTACGATTCCTCTCGACCTCGTTTTCGTTTGGTGGGGTGTCGCCGGCTGGAGTGTCCGACGGTAGTGTGGCAGCCCATGACTGGTGGACTCCGGACTAAAGAATAAAGTTCTGGGCCATGTCACTGAATCGCCGCGTTCAATGCTGCCAAATCGGCCAGCTGAAACATGCCAGACAGCTGACGAGGTATTGTCGATTGCAGCACAGTAGTCATGAGGCTGCCCATTCACTCGCCAGAACATCCTATACCGAGTACCGTTGTAGCAGGGACAACGTTATGAACATCTTCAAGCTTGCATTACTTATTGCAGTCGCATTTTCTGCCCGCAGTTTCGTTGCTGGTGCTGACGATGCACAGTGGGTCAATCTCGCCAGCGAGGTTGTTCCGAAGAACGCCGTCGCCGGGACCTGGCAGAAGAGCGGCAATGGCCTGACGACGGATGCCGTGCGCAGCTCGCGAATTGCACTGCCGTTTCAGCCAAAAGCGGAATACGACTTTCGCGTGCGGTTTACTCGAACGAGTGGATCCCACTCGATCGCGTTGATGTTCGTCATGGGAGACGGGCAGGCGGCGTTTGAAATTGACGCGTGGGGCCAGCATCTGGCCGGGCTGCAGATGATCGATCGACAGTCCATGCAGGATAACCCAACTCGAAAGGAAGGATTTGCGCTGGAGAACGGTCGCGAATACACAGCGATTGTCGAAGTGCGGAAGGATCGAGTGCGGGCGTCGCTCGACGGGAAACTCGTCGCCGAGTACGAAACGGACGGCTCGGATCTCAGCCTGCCCGGTGTGTGGCGGATGCCGGATGCGCGATCGCTTGCCCTGGGAGCCTATTCGGCGGCCACGACATTCCACAGTGTCGAAGTGCGACCGGTCAGTGGTGGATCGCTGCTCGCTGCCGCGGCGCCAACAACGCCTCGCAACACACGTCCGGCGCCCACCCAACCGACGCCTTCCGGTTCCGCGCCAACGACCGGTAGCCGTCCGTCGCGTCCTGCGAACGCTCGTCCGTCGACCACTCCCGACCGTCCATCCGGCAAGCGAGTGTTGATCGTTATCGCGAATGAGGACTTTTTTTACCGGGAATACAATGAGCCTCGACTGGCATTCGAGCGAGCAGGGATCGCCGTCGAAGTTGCTGCCGGCCAGAAACGGACCTGCCGTCCGCATAGCAATTCGGGCCAGGAGGGCAGCGGTGAAGTGATGCCCGATCTGGCAATCGCCGATGCCGACGTCTCACGCTATGACGCAATCATGTTCTCCGGTGGATGGGGTTCCTCGATGTACCAGTACGCCTTTGAGGGGTCTTATCGCAACCGGGTCTACAATGGTGATCGGCAGATTAAGGCCGCCACCAATAAACTGCTCAACGAGTTCATCGATCAGGACAAGTATGTCGGAGCCCTCTGCCACGGCATCTCCGTACTCGCGTGGGCTCGCGTGGATGGAAAGAGCATTCTCGCCGGCCGACGCTCCGTCGGTTCGCCCCGGCAAAGTCCGTCGGGCATTTACAACGGCCAGCAGGGGCAGCCACTCTCACGCTGGAACGCTGAAGTCAACGGAGCTCGACTGACTCCAATCCGCTCGATTGGAGACCGCAGCACATCGGCCGATGACGTCGTGGTTGACGGCAAACTCATTACCGGCGAAGACGACAATTCGGCGAGGCTGTTTGGAGAGACTCTCGCAACGTTGCTGACCGGTTCATCCAGATGAATACGCCGGAGTATCACGGCGGTCGTCAGATACTCCGGCGCGGGACGAATCTGATTTCCTGACCGGCTATTGACTCATGGTGCCACTCAACAACCATCGTCGTTGCCTTTACTGTCACCCTGTCGACGGTTCTGCTCCTCACTGGGACAACGGTGCTCGGAGAGGAGCGACCAGCCGCGGCGTTTCTGAAGACTTACTGCGTATGCTGTCATGGGGCAGGCGCACTGATGCTGGCGGCAACTCAACGACGTGACGACCAACAATGTGGATTTCCGGGTGCGAATCGTTAAGCAGTTGGAGTTCGGCGACATGCCCCCCGAAGGAGAGCCTCGACAAGTGGCAAGGGTCGTTGAAGCGGTCTTGTCTGAAATTCGACAGAGGTTGGCCTTTCGTGCTGGTCGGCGGTACCGGCGGAAAACTGAAAATGAACCAGTACCTGTAATACCCGACGTATCAGCAATCAGGCCACAAGACGATCGGCAATTTGTATATGAGCATCCTGCAGGCGGCAGGTGTGGATTACGGCTAGCACTTCGGCGAAATCGACGCCGGCATCAGAGAGCGTGAACTGACCGGCCCATTAAATGAATTGATTGCCTGATTGATTGCCTGACTTAATTGGACTGCGCCACTTTGGGGCAAGGGATCGTTGTGAATCGAGTGTCGTGCTGGAGGTTTGTCATGTTGGAGGGGAGATCGAGGCAGCATTCGATTCGCCTGACGTCGATTCTGCGAGAGGTCAGGAGCGACACTCACCTCTTCCTGTGATACCGGCGTGCCTACTCATTCCGCAAGCTGTGGTACTGCTGCTGTTTCAGTCCCTCGATGAATCGTTCGCGGCGACACTGCGCACACAAGTCCGTTGTGTCCAGCTGCATTCATCGAGCTCCTCACTTTTTCAAGTGTCATTCGTACCGACGTGTCCGGCGAGGTATTGAATTCCGCTCGCACCCTCGCGCAGAACAGGTGGCTCAACTCGGTCAGAGCTGAGTCAGGAAGAAGTGGCATCGGCACTCGACAAAGCCCGCGCGTCCCCCGCGTCCGAAACCGTCAACGAACAGCGAGAGAAACGTAACGAGCTTCCCGCCCGGAGACCTGATCTGCTTTAATGTCATCCCTGACGACCCTTCATGAAGGGTCGTCGTGACACCTTGAGACACGGGGGGATCGTCGATTTCCCCGACCGCGACAACGCCAATCAGCTGAGACACGTAACTTCCGAAAACTTCTAGATTTATCTGTCGGCCGCCGCCGGAAAGTGGCGCTGTCCAATTAGAGTCTTAAAGAGAACAGTACGTGAGCCGTACGCGCATCATTCGTGGATGTCTCCCGGTCCTTTTGGGTTGTGGCAAACCAGCCACGCTGGGAATGAGCGGGTATGGTTCGTAGCACCGCCTTCAGTCGGTGAAAACGGTTCGAGTGATTAAGGCCGTAGCGACCTCATTTGGTGACCGACTCTGGCACATCCGCCTGAAGGCGGTACTTCAAACAGCTTTCAATCTATGGCAACTGAATAACATGGACTTATCCATACGCGATCGTTCCTTTGTCTGGCTGCTGATGATTATTGTCGTCGCCGGTTTGGCGCAGAACGCGATCGCCGCACCGAGCCCCGTGTTGAACACAGTGTTCCCGGCCGGCGGCCAGGCTGGCACGACGGTCGAAGTCACGATCGCGGGCAGTTCACTCGTCGAAGTCTCAACCCTTCACTGCAGTCAACGAGCCGTCACCTGCGAGAAAGTCGACGGCAAGGCCAGCACTTTCGCGCTGACGATTCCCGGGGACACACCCGTCGGCCAGTACGACCTCTACGCGATGACGAAGAACGGAGTGAGTTCTCCGCGAGTCTTCGTCGTCGGCAACCGTCAGGAAATCCCCGAAACGCTCCCGGACAAACTCGAGGACCTACCGCAAACCGTGCCGCTTGACGTCACGATCAACGGACAAATCCAGAAGGGAGACATCGACCGTTTCTCGTTCGCGGCTCGAAAAGGCCAGCGGGTGATTATCGAATGCTTTGCGGAGCGGATCGATTCCAGCCTGCGGGCGATGCTTGAGCTGTACGATTCGGAAGGCCGCCGCCTGGCCGTGAACCGCGGCTACTTCGGCGTCGATCCGCTGATCGATTTCGCCGTACCCAACGATGGCACCTTCACGGTTCGTCTTTACGATCTGGTTTACTCGGGCAGCAACGACCACTTTTACCGCCTCGACATCGACACTGGCCCACGCGTCGCCTTCACGTTGCCTGCCGTCGTTGAGGCGGGTCGGACGAGCACAGTTACGTTGTTCGGCTGGAACCTCGGCAAGGGCACATTAGCTGGCAACGGCTTCGACCAGCGTCAGTTCGAGT
>JAQBWV010000336.1 GCA_027624335.1 Planctomycetota bacterium | reverse complement strand
GTTCATCATCTACGACCACCAGCGTTACACACTCAACCGCGCCGGCAAGCGGGGAGTGGGCTCCGTCGTGATGGCGACGTTCCGCGAAGAAGACGTTCGCGCCGGCAAGCCAGTCACGGACGAGGTGCGCCTTCACCAGGTCGTGACACAACTTCAGGACACGGACGATACGTCGGGAGCTCCGGGAAAATGAAGACCCAACTGATCACTTCGGTTGCCGCACTGTGGAGTTACCGAGAAAAGTGAACTGACCCAGACCTGGCCCCTTTGTCCTTCCTGGCAACGGCGTCGAAATCTACGACATCCGTAACTAGTCGATCAGAGATCAAACTGAAAAGTCGTTCTCGATCAGCGTCAGGGCGGGCGGGGCAGACGTCGATCAGCAGGTTTAAATGCCTGACATGTTTTCCATGTACAGACACTGCACCGGATTCTGCACGGTCTGCGTCAGGGAATCGTAAATGTCCCGGGAAGTACTGCACTCTCTCGATTCCGCCTCGGCTACTGACTGAAACGGGTTCGGTGATGTGGTGTTGTTTGGTCGCGAGGAAGAGTTCGCCGACGCGAACGTCACGAAAGACCAGAGGCGAAGTCCGCCACCACTCGGACTTCGCCTCGATCACCGACCATCTTCACCTGCGAACGTCAGTTACGTTGTGCCGCAGCGTGACGATGGTGTTGCAGTTCAGAGTTCATCACTTCATGGGCGAATCTGGCCAGTTGGCTGCTGACCGTGTCCTTCTTCGGAATTCTTTCGCGACGGACCAGAGTTTCGGCGGCAAAATCGAGCAGGGCCGAGACGAATTGCTCCGTTTCATCTTTCGTTGTCGGCAGTTGAAGCTGCCACGCCAGTGACGCGGCGGTTTGTTCGTAGAACGCGTCTTCCGTTTCGATTTCGAACATCTTGTGATTTGTCGGTAGCATCCTGCTCTCCTTCAAAGTGCGGGTTGAGTTTAGAGTCTTACAGAGAAAGATACGCGTGCCGTGTGTGCGTTATTCGTGACCGTCTCCTGGTCTTCTTTGGTTGTGGCAAACCAGCCACGCTGGGTCCGGGTCTTCAGTTCTCGGCGTTGTGGTTTTCAAAGTGCGGCTGCTATAGCGAGGGCAGGTTGGGTTTCCGTCGGGGTCTGTGGGTCTCGTGGTTTTCTTTCTTTTGATGGTCGATCCTTGAACGGCTGGCTCAGCACGGTCAGCTGCTGACCCAGTACGCGGAGCCGCTCGCGCCTCACGCCGGTTCCTCGTTCCAGCCATTGGTCGAGTTGCAATCGCCCCTCGACATGCACCGTCGTTCCTTTACGGACGTGTGCCTGCGCGAAGTCCGCCTGGCTGCCCATCATTCGAACTTCGACAAAGGTGGTTTCCTCATGCCATTCATTGGTTCGCCGATCCTTCCAGCGGCGATTAATGGCGAGTCCGAATTCAGCCACAGGAGTCCCCAGCGTGGTGAAGCGAACTTCGGGGTCACGGGTAGCGTTTCCAGCGATGACGACAAGATTCAAGCTGTGCATGTTTTGATACCCAATCGTTGAATGTTGATGAGCAGCGCAGCAGTAACCGTCCATGTTGTCGCGACGGACCGCGAGCGCAGCGTTGAGTGAAAGAAAATAGAGCGCTCCGGCAGCAGCGTGCCGCCCGGAGTGTGATGCTCGCAGCAAGAGGTTCCCGAAACTTCAGTCGCCCTGGGAACGTCTGCCAGCATCAAAGACGTGGCGGAGGCATCTCGACGGTTTCGTCAAGTCGGAGTTCTCTCTGGACCGCGATGAAGTGCCAGCGAGCGTCAGTAGCAGCCATCAGGATTGTCCTTTCGAGTTGAGGCCTGAATGCGAGAGTGTTGGTTGAGCTTGCCGTTTGGAACTGAGTCAGTCATTGGTTCGCTTCAAGCGGCGTCAGTCTATGACTCTTATCGACGCTCACAAGATCGCGACGAACCGAAAATCACGGCTTTTCCGTCAGGTGGGACAACTGTGTGTCCCACCTGGCAACCGATCCGTCAAACACTTGCCCAAACTCCACGACCTCGGACAAAAGCATGTCTCCGTCTGATTCAAAACTGCAGCCTCTGGCGAGACAGTGGCGCATCGTCAAGTTGCTGTCTGCTGCGAACGGTCTCTCGCTGGATGAACTGGCAATCGAACTGGGCGTCTCGATCAAAAGCATTCGCCGCGACCTCAAAGAGCTGCGTGAGGCAGACATCCCGTTCGCCGAGTCCACCGGTCCGCATGGCAAAAAGACCTGGCGACTGGACATGGGTCAGCGAGTTCCCACGACCTTCAACTTCGACGAAATCGCCGCGCTGTATTTCGGTCGGTTGTTCTTCGAGCGTTTGGCAGGGACGTCGTTGTGGGCGTCGGCGAACTCAGCATTCCGAAAGATCGAACAGTCGCTCGGAAACGCCGGCCTGGCGTATCTCGATCAACTGACACCGCTGTTTCATCAGACGGCGGTCGGAGTCACGGACTACTCGTCACGAGCCGACAAGATCGACGTACTCCGCACCGCTTGCGAAGACCTGAGAGTCGTCACCGCCGACTACCAGCCTGTCGGAGCCGCCGAACCACGACAGTACACGCTCCAGTCCTACGGAATCACAGAACACGAAGGTTCGCTGTACGCTGCCGTCACGTCTTCCGAATGGGAAGGCGTCCGCAACTTCAAAGTCGACCGCTTTCACAATGTTGAGCTGCAGAGCGAACACTTCGAAAGATCAGCGGACTTTGATCTCAAGGAACACCTGGCCTACAGCTTCGGCATCTACCACCAGGACGGCGATCCGTTTCTGGTACGAGTGCGGTTTGCTCCTGAGGCGGCACGCTACGTTTCCGAGAAAGTCTGGCACGTCAGCCAGACTCTCGAACTGCAGGACGACGGCAGCGTCATTCTGAACGTTGAACTGTCCAGCACCCGATCCTTCATGAGCTGGGTGCTGGGCTTCCGCTCAGCCGCGACGGTGCTGGAGCCGGCATCGTTCGTCGAAGAGATACGCAGCGAGATTGAGAAGATGAGCGGAAACTATCTGACCAACTGAAGTGGCGGTCATCTGTTGAGCTCGTCAGACCCGCGAATGCGGGCACCCGGTTTTCATACACTGGCCCTTCCGTACTTCGCTGGTTTCCCGCTCTGTCGTTTATACATCAGTCTGAAAGCGGACCGCTCTGTGGCAAATTCATTACAAAGTAGCCATCTCGCTCCGCCGAGATGAGCGGATTGCGGGACCGCGCTGCTAAGTCCAAAACGTTTTGTCGTAAGAGTTATCTCTCCGCGAGGAACACTTCCCGGAAGTTGCGCACTGACTGCTGACGTCGGCTCATCTCGCGGAACGAGATGGCTACTTTATGAATAAACGACATGTTCCTCGCGTGCGCGGGAATGACGATGAGATTTGGTTCATCGAGTTTCGACGCGTTTCCAGCCATCGTCGTCTTCGATACGATTCTGGACTGAGACGCCTGACGTACAAGACCGTAGCGAAGCCGCACTCGATCATCTGCAAAGTCTCCGCCCTATGCTTCGATTCGCTGTCAGAAATCTGCTGAGCCGCCCGGTTCGATCGTTGCTGTCCCTGCTCGGGCTGACGGTGGCGATCGTCGGGATGGTCGGATTGTTTTCGGTGGCCGAAGGAATTGACGCGACCGTCGACGACACCTTCGGGCAGATCCCCGGCATTCTCATCATGCAGAAAGGGGCGCCGATTCCGTTGTTTTCCCGCATTCCCAAAGCGTGGAAATCTGAGATCGAGAAACTGCCAGGTGTCAACGTGGTCAGCGCGGAAATCTGGGTTCGCGTCAACGTCATCAACGGAAAGAACATCGTCAGTCCACCGAGATTTCTGTTCGGCGCGGACATCCCGGCTCATCAGAAACTCAAACACAGCGTTTACGGCAAGGCCATCATTGAGGGCCGATATCTCAACGAGTCCGATACCGGGATCCCGCGAACGGTGATCAGCAGACAAATCGCTGAAGAGTTCAACGTCGGGATTGGAGACAGCTTCAAAGTAAACGGAGCCGATTTTGAGGTTGTCGGCATCTACTACTGCGGGTCTCTACTGCTGGATGTTGCGATCATCGTCGAGCAGCCCATCGTTCGGCAGATGTCGTTGTTTGATCCTGGAGTCGTATGCTCATTTTACGTTGAGCCAACCGGTGAGATCCCTAACGACAAAATTGTCGAGTGGATGCAGGAAATGTTTCGTGGACGGGACCTGGCATCGTGGCAGCCTTCGTCGCTGTTATTCGGAAGCGGAAGTTCGTCCGCCGCCAAACCGGGCCAGCAGACAGAGTCGGCATCCGGAAACCCGCTGATCGATCTGGTTCGCTCAGCGGATCGCGCTGTCAAGACTTTCGGCCAGTCTGACCTCGAACAGGAGAACACTGCCGACGCTCCAGCCAGCCTGCCATCGGTTGACGACACATCTGCGAAGGCGAGTACCAGTGACGATGAAGAAGAACTCGACCCACTGGAAATTCGATCGGCTGCCGACTGGGCCGAGCGATTCGACGAGTTCAGCGCGGACCTCGACATCTTCCTGACGATCATGACGAGCATCGGGTTGACGATCGCCGTTCTCAGCATCATCAACACCATGCTGATGAGCGTTTCGGAACGGATCATCGAGTTCGGCGTTCTCAAAGCGAATGGCTGGTCGCGGTCCGATGTCATGAAGTTGATCACCTGTGAAAGCGCGGTCCTGGGGCTCGCCGGCGGGATCTGCGGGGCCTTCGCCGGGTGGCTGTTAACACAGGTCATCAACTGGCAATGGCCCGAGCACATTCGGCTGCTGGCCAGTCCCGAGCTGCTTGCCTTCAGCGTGGTCTTCGCGACGATTCTGGGAATCTTCGGCGGACTCTATCCGGCGGTGTGGGCAACCCGCATGATGCCAATGGACGCGATCCGCCGCGGGTGACGCCGGAGCAAAGAAATGGGAGTGCAGAGGACTCGCAGAGAAATTGAGAGTCCTCTTTCAAACTCTGCGTTTATTCCCTCTTTCAAACCCTGTGTTAAACACTTCTTCCAGCCTTAACAGCCTCATTCGCCCATGCTGCAGTTCTCTCATCCAAGACCAGAGTTTCCGCCGCCGATCTCTTACGGGGCATTGCGGCTGAAATCACGTTATCACCTCTCGCCGCTGGCCGGGTACACGAACCTTTCGTTCCGGCGAATCGTGCGGCAGATAGGTGGCGTCGGGCTCGCGACGACGGACCTTGTCAGCGCTGACGCGATTGTTTACGAGAATTTAAAGACTCTGAAGATGACCGAAACGCATCCCGAAGACCGACCGTTCGCGGTGCAGATCTTCGGTCGCGATGCCGCGATGATGGTCGACGCGGCAAAGATTCTGGAAGGACGCGGCGTCGACTCGATCGATATCAACATGGGATGTCCCGTCGCAAAGATCGCCGGCGGCGGGTCTGGCGCGGGGATGATGTGCAACACCGGCGGTACGACATTGCTGATTCAGAAGATCGTTGAAGCCGTACGGATTCCGATCAGCGTCAAGATGCGGCTCGGCTGGGACAGCACGCAGTTAACTGCCCCGATGTTCGCTCGCGAGTTCGAGCAGATCGGCGTCGTGGCGATCGCGATTCATGGAAGAACCCGCGAGCAGGGTTTCAGCGGAGTCGTCGACCTGAACGGGATCAGAAAAGTCGCGGAGGCGACACAGTCGATTCCCGTCATTGGCAACGGCGACGTCCGCACGATTGCTGATGCCGCCCGCATGTTGAGCGAGACTGGCTGCGACGGAGTTTCCATCGGTCGAGGGGCGTTGGCGAATCCCTGGATTTTTCGACAGCTGACTGAGTGGGAGCAAACTGGCGAGTGGTCGCCGCCGGGAAGTTTCAACGATCGACTCGAACTTCTGCTCCGGCAGTTTTCGTACATGGAAGAGCAGTGGGGACCGGAAGCGGCTATCGTCCGGTTTCGAAAAATGGCCCACTGGTACCTGAAATCGATGCGGGTGCGACCTGCTATGCGACATCACCTGCAGAAGGCCAGAACGAGAGAACAATTCA
>JAQBWV010000335.1 GCA_027624335.1 Planctomycetota bacterium | reverse complement strand
CCAGCTCTCCACTGACTTCCGGAGTGAGTGTTCCATACGCGCCCAGCTCGAAGGCTTCGCCGAGTTCGTAGTCGCGAGCGTCGAAGATCGCGCCCATCAGACGCCCGCTGCCGTCTTCGGCTCCGTCGGCATCGACCAGTTCGGAACTAACATCAACCTGCCAGGTTCCGGTGGCGGCGTACTCGTACGTCACCCCCGCTTTCACCTGGCATCGCGATGGTTGCCAGCCCGCTTTCGCTCGAACGACGCTCGAAACCTTCGACGCTCCTCGGGGAGATCTGGATTTTGTTTTCCAGTCCCAGAACACCAGATCCGCTCGGTAGCCAATATCAAAGTGTTTGAGGAAGAAGCGATACTCGAACGAAATCTCTTCAGACATGCCGCCATAGGTGCTCGCGAATGAGTCTCGTTGACCGGTCAGCATCGCCAGTCCCAGCGGCCTGAACCTCTGTCGGTAATTCGGATTGTTGGCGAGAAGGTGGCACAGTGCCCAGCGCCATGCGTAGTTCTGCCAGGAATCTCCGGTTGTCTCTTTCGAGTTCACAATGTCGTTCAACGACTTCGGCGGCGTCGAGTGGATGTACCGCACGACCGCACGGTTGCAGTTCACGCTGGCCTCGCCGTCTTTCCAGTAACTACCCATCTCGGCCATTCCTTCGGAATACCAGAGTGGTCCCGTTCTGCCGAACGTCTGACCGCAGTACGCATGCACTGCTTCATGTTGAGGTGTTCCTCGATTTGCGTACGCATACACGATGGACTTGGCGTCGAACTGGTTTCCCTGGATCCGCACTGAAGTCCTCGTCACGCCTGCCTGACCCTGGATACTTTGCAGGCCCGCTGGTTCGAACGCGTTCGGCGACCAGTTCTTCAGGTCTTTGACGACGAAGCATTCGATCGTTTTTCGATTCGGCTGCCCCCAGTAGGTCGAGATCAGCCGCAGCATCGTCTCCAGACGTTCGAGCAGTTCCTCAGCATCCTTATCGTTCAGGTCAGTATGAAGCAGAAAGTTCTTCGACCGGACGTCCCGCGGCGTGACGCTCGCTGGCGAAGCTTCGGCTTCGATCGCCGTCGGCTGAGCAATACTCGGTGCCGCGCCCGCCATCACGAAGCAGAGCATCAGGAAGCTAATCAACACAGAACGGACAGCACGATCTTCTGAGCCACTCATCAAAACTCATCTCCTCACGACGCAAGGCGAACACCACATTCCAAACATGATGGGATACCGACCGACCTGAGTAAACGAACTGATGGGCGACCGTGTCGGACCCCGGCAGAAACATCTTCGCAGGATGAGCACGTGTGCTAATCATGAGAAACGTGCGAGGCGCAATCGCGCACATGCAACTGGCAGTTTCGCGTCGATGCTGACGGTCTCATTCGTCACAGCCGGAGAGACACATTCGCTTGAAGCCGGAGTCGTTGATTGGACGACGCTGCTCAACGGACTTCGATTCAGCTGACGAGAGTCTCCAGCCGGGCGACGATCGGTTCCAGGCGGTCGCAAACAGGCGGTAGATCCTGGGGCGTGCTGTGCAGAATGTATCGACGGTTCAGCCAGGTCATGCCGCTCAGCAGAACGCTTGAACGGTCTAGCGGACGCAGCAGTCGATGCTCTGCGTCAGTCAGCGGTCGAACATTCTCATATTGGTCGATCGCCCGCTGCCACATACTCAGATCGTCAGCAAACAGACTTCCGCAAAGCCGCGACAAATCGCAGGCCACGGAGTCCGTCGTCATCGCTCCGAAGTCGACTATCCCGGTCAACTCGTCGGCTGAAAACAGCAGATGATCATGCCACAAATCACGAATGCACGGCTGATTCGGAACATCCAGTTGAACGACGAGCTTCAGTTCGCTTCTGACCCGATCCTTCGCCGCACGAAACAGACACGTGATGCGACTGCCCAATTCCCGGAATCTCTGATCGGATTCTCGAACCAGCGCCTTTTCGAATTCGGCCAGCAGCCCCTCATAGCGGGAGATCATGCGAAGCCGTTCAGCGACCGTCGGCGAAGGCGTCTCCCCGGACGGACGAAACCACCGTTGAGCATTGGCCGACGGAGCGTACTCACAAACAGATCGATGAAACCTGGCAATCTCAGTCATCGAGGACTTGAGCCTCGCCTCCGTGGGCACGGACTGAAAGTCGGCGCCCCCCGGCATCCACGGTTCAAGCTGCCAGAATTTCCCGTCAACTTCCGCCAGTGTCGATCCCGATTGACATTTCAGCGGTACCGGCACAACACCGATGCTGTGCGTCCTCGCCAGTTCGAGTACCTGATGAATCGCCAGGATTCTAGGAGTGGCCGAGTAAGTGGGCTGCCATCGTCTCAGACAGTAGCTGTCTTCGGAGCATTCTACCTTGAAAACGCTCGCCCCGCTGAAACCGCCCGACACCGGTTGCAGATCGCAACGCTCGCCTTGCACGACAAGCCGAAACTGCTGACGAAGAACCGCCTGAGCGATATTCAAATCGTCAAACATGAGAGCCTCTGACACTGTGCAACCGATTATTCCCGCGTGCCTGGTACGGCGTTTTTCTGTCGGAGGTCCATCGCCCGTCACTCGGGCCTTTTCACCCTGTTGCCGAAGAGGTAGACGTCGTCGAATCGACCGGTGTCGTCGAATGATCCGATACCGACCTGGCCCCATGGGAACGACTTGTCTGTTGCCGTCATGACGGGCGCGGTCATGTCATCGAAGAAAACTTCGATCCTGCCGGACTCGACATCGCGGACGATTCGAGCGTGATGCCACTCGTCGTCCCAGTTGGTTCCCGTTGTGGTCTTTGTCGAGATCTTCGTTCGCGGTGCATCATTGACGATAAAAATTTGATTGGCGTGGTCGTCGGCCTTTTTTCCGAAGTGGACGTAGTAGTGGTGCAGCGGATCCTGAAAGCCGAAGAAGAGACACAGATCGCGATGGTCGTAGTCCTTTTTCGTTGACTGAAATTTCACGTCGAAAACAAAGTCGCCCACAACGACGTCCTTGATCAGGCACCGATTGAACGGGGACCGCACTGGGTTCTTGACGTTGCTCTGCTGAAACTGCTCGAACGTAAAGTTGTCGTTGAGCTTCGACATCTTCCACGCCTGCGGATCACCAGGCACCCAGTTCTCTGAGTTGCCCGACTGAAAGTCATCACAAAAGACAAGCGGCAGTTTCGTGCCGACATCCGGTGCGTTCTTGACACACGGTGGATCAGCCGCCGAAATCGCTGCTGCGAATACAACGAACACAAGACTGGTAAACATGTAGAAACGTGGCATGATGTTGCTTTCCGGGTAGATGTCAGACCAAATGCAGCGTGTGCCGATTAAGTCTCTCGAAAGCACGACTCCGTGTCGAACGAATCCGCACAGCCCGAGACATTTCGCCACGGGCTTCCGGCATGGAGCCCGCTGTGGAGTTTGTTGATACATGGATTTACACAGAATGTGGACAGAGCAATGCGCCGCCGTCAGCGGGATTCGCGAGGCTTTTGGTACGCAGCAGGCGCTCAACTATCTGATTGGCGAGAAGTTTCTGGACTTCGTTGAAGCTGCGGATAAGTGCGACGAGTTTCGCCATGAATTGCCGGCGTTTGCCGCTCGAGTCAAAACTCTCTTTGATGGCTCAGAACTGGCTGCCTACCTTGCTCCGGTCGATATTTCCGATGTGGGAGGAGACGCAGCAATCGTACGATGCGCATCCGACCAACAGCTCGTCTCGCAGGCGTGGGTACATCTCGCCGAGAAGTCTTCAGGATCGCAGGGTGCGTGAAGCAACGACTTACGTCAAAACATGGCGTGGCCCGGTTAAACGTCTCAAAGCAGTAGCTCGATCTGCAGAACTCTGTCGAGAGCCGGTTCCTTGCAATGTCGATCGGCGTCCGTTCAAGTTCCGGTGCTGATTCTGTTTGACAGTTTTCCGGATCGCTTTTCATGTTCAAGTTCTTCGCTGCCACGTTCGCAATTGCCGGTCTGGTTGCGGCTGCTGGTCCGATCATTATTCACCTGCTCAATCGACGCCGGTTTCGCGTTGTCGAGTGGGCGGCGATGGACTTCCTGCGTCAGGCCATGCAGCGTAGCCGTCGAGCCATTCAACTCCGCGATCTGCTGGTCCTGGTATTGCGCTGTCTGGCCGTTGTGATCTTTGGAGCGGCGCTCGCCAGACCGTTCCTGTCCGGAGTTTCTTCGCTGACGATGCTGGTCGGTTTCGGTACGGCTCTCGCGGTTGTGGGAGCCGTCGGAACAGCGGCTGGCGGGATTCTGACTTCTCAGCGACGGGCCCGAGGAATTTCATTCGGCGCCTGCGCCCTGTGTGTCGGCCTGTCGGCTTTGGGCCTGTTCAGCATGCTGCGCGACTCGAACGACGAAAGCCTGAGAGTTCTGACCAGCCGACAACCAGTACACGCTGTCGTCCTGATCGATAACTCGATGAGTATGGGCTACGAATCTCTGGAAGGCACGCTGCTGGATCGAGCTCGCACGAAGGCTGCCGAATTTATCGATGCGTTGCCATCGGGAAGTTTCATCAATGTGCTGCCGCTGTGCGGCTCCGACGAAGCGGACACGGCCAGCGCCTACCGCAACAAGTCTGACGCGCGCGCGGCACTCGATCGAATTCGGGTCGTCGATCGAGTCGGTCGGGCGAGCTTCGCTATCGACCAGGCTGGTGCCGCCTGCCGACAGGTCCCGGAACTGCCGTCGAAGCGAGTCGTTCTGATCAGCGATCAGCAGGCGAACCTCTGGGCCGGTGGAGCGAACGCCGACCAGCTCGCGGCGCTGCCCGACTTTCAGATCATGAAGATCGCCCCGAAAGAAATTGAAAACGTCTGGATCAGCGATTTCCAACTGCAGGACGGCGTCGCTGATACGGAAACGCCCGCCGTATTTCTGGCAACAGTCCAGCATGCTGGTGCTCACCCGCTAACCAACGTGCAGATCCAGTTGTCGATCGACGCCACCGAGATCGCCAGTCGGCTGATTGATCTGGAACCTGGTCAGGCTCGGCAGGTGGAGTTCCGACAACGACTCGACAACATCACCGACACGGGCGCACTTGGTTCGGGCATTTCGACGGCGACCTTTGTCAAAGCAACCGTGTCAGTCAGCGTCGAAGGCGGAGTGGGCGATCGGTTGCTGCGCGACAACTCGCGGAACATCGTCGTACCTGTCGTGGCAGGACTGCCGGTCGTTTTCGTCGACCAGTATGGTGAGACGGAAAATCTTGATCGCGGCGAAATCGGCGAGACATACCGTCTGCGCCGTCTGCTCGCGCCGCAGACATCGACGGATGCGGAACTCAATCGGCAGCTCGTCAGAATTCGGCATCTGACGATTGATCGTCTGACCGAAGAAGTGCTCAGCGACGCCCGGCTGGTTGTAATTGCCGGTGTCGAATCCCCTGGTGAGTCGGTACCGCTGCTTCGGCAGTATGTCGAACAGGGTGGTTCACTGCTGATCGCCGCCGGCGCCGATTTCGATCCCGCCGAATGGGCATCGCTGGCCTGGCAGAACGGAGCGGGCATTCTCCCGGCACAACTCACGGGCGAGCCTCTCGGGCAGCTTCCCGAAGTTGCTGTCGGCCAGCTTGAACCGTTTTACCTGGACTTCCGCTCGCTGCAACACGACTTCTTTCTGATCGAAGGTGAGACTTCAGAATCGCTGACTGACCTGTACCGGACGCCGCTCTTTTTCAAGGCAGTCGCTGCCGAAGCCGACCAGATTTCAAATGATGCCCTGGTCACGGCTGAGATTGACCGAATTGTGAAGGCGCGTGCAGCACTCGCGGAATCTGACACGGATCGAGAGCAATGGGACGAGCTCGACCGTCAGGGTAACCTCACCGACGAGCAGGCTTCCGACCGCGCCTTCGACGAAGCTCGCCGCCGGGAGTTGCAGCCTCGCTGGCTCAGCTGGTCGGACCCGGACGTGCTGACTCAGCTGAACGAAGCTACGCCGGAAGAACTCGCTGAGCAGTCGCGTCCGCGAATTCTCGCAAGGTACACGCTGGAAGAACGCG
>JAQBWV010000334.1 GCA_027624335.1 Planctomycetota bacterium | reverse complement strand
TTGGGGTAGGTTTGGTATTTCTCTGCCGTCATTCCTCGCGGTCTGTTGGGGCGCTGCCGAACCAGGATTTCATCGCCATGGGGTCTGGTGGCGGCGGTCTGACTGCCCACGCGCTCGTACTGAGCGCGATCGTCTTCAGCACGTTTCTTCCCAATCTCGTTCCATCGCGGCTCCGTTTCCAGCAGCGGACAGGGCTGATACTGACTTTTTTAACTCACTCGACTAGCGTAGACTCACAGCGACCTCCATGTTCGTTTGTGGTTCTTTAAGAACGCACATTCTGTGGGAAATCACAAGCCACACGAAGGTCAGCTTTGTTTGACTCAAACCCCACCTGCAAAACAACTCAAAAATTGCACGATATCCCTGGACCAGGGGAGAGGGGACTTTGGGATCCCACATCTCGCCTCAGTTCAAGCCGAGCCGAGAATACAATCGTCAATCCTTTCCCACAACTTCGCCTTCAGATCGGGTGCCGAGAGATCGCCAAAGGCCCGGATCAACTGCACTGCTCGCAAGACACTTTCTCAGGCGACGAGGCGGGATCATTGCGTAACTTGCCGAGCCAATTATCAGGCCGATCACAGCGCCGATGAGATGTGCGATCGGAACTGGGACGAAAGACAGGTCGCTCACGAAGATGTTGGTTCCCGCATGAGTCTCGGTCAGCATTTTTGCGAACAGGCCAATGAGCAGCAATGATAACCACGATGCAGCCTTCCAGGCGCGTTCGACAAGTCGGCGGCCAAGGAGATCGACGACGATGAGTCCGAACAGAGCCGTGTCAATTCCACTGAGTCCCCGGTACGTCTGCAGCTCAGGATGATGCTGAATGACGCCAATCGGGATCAGCAGTGCCGACACAAGCAGAGTCAATCGGTAACGTCGTGGCATGTTCACTTCGGCAATGGCTCCGAGGGTTGTGAACATCCCCAGATCCCACAGAAGGTGGTTTGCCGACCAGTGCAGCAGATGACACGTAAAGACACGATGAAGATCCGAAGGTGTGATGCTTCGAAAATCAATAGTCAGCAGGCTGGAGGATTCGCCAGCAAAATGCGCAACGATGACGAATCCAGAAATCAACAGCGTAATTGGAATCTGAGGCAAGTAACGGCGGATCTGCATGACAGGCTTCCATTGAGGCAAATTTTTTGCAGTCGGTTTCTACAAAATCAGAAAGGGCAGGTTGCAGAACGTCGATTCGGCAACCTGCTCCTGTGAGATCACCATCTGCTCGATGGCTGCGGTTTACGATTTATCCAAAGACGGGCTTTTCAAAACTGATGGCCGTCGCTTCCGGTTGAACATGGCCGATGCCGCGAGCCCGGCGGCGAACAGACCAGTAATCGGGTCAATCGCTCCACCACCGCCACTTCCTCCTCTGCTGGAGGATGGACTGACGGAAGGAGCAGACGATGGTGCCCAGTTCAGGTCCGTCGGAGTCGTCTGTGCTGGCACGAAGGCTGGACTTGAGGCTGTTGTCGGAACCGCCTGAGGAACATTCTGCGCAACCGTCTGTTCTGCTGGCAGAGAGCCCGCAGCGGATTTGGGTTCTGCAGGACCCGATTGAGCCAGTGCGGAATCTCTCAGAAGCTGAAGCTGTTGCTGAAGCTGCAGACGTGCCTTGTCGTCTCGCGTTACTCGAATTGCATTTCGACGAGCGATCGACCACCGGCTGTACTCGGCATCATTCTCAAGAACGATGAACGACGCATACTCACCAACGATTGAATATCCTTCACAGAGGTTGATGATCTTCGCAATAGCGGCAGGAGACTCACCGTTCCTGCGAATTTCCGCCATCAGCTGCTCCACCTGCTGAAATGCCCAGACGCGTTCGATCTCAGGATTCTTGTCCTCAACGTCCGGAAACGTGACCTGCACCGTCTGGCTGATCGGCTGCCCCATCACTTCGGCTTCAATCGTGATCGTGGCATCTCCTGATTTCCGGTACCGTCCGGATAATCTTAACGGTGCTCCATAGAAGAGATCAGGCACAGCTTCAGGCGTGACATCGCTGGTTTCGATGCCATCCACTTTGATGCGAACTCCTGTAGCGACTGGACGCATCAGCTTCCGACGAAATGCCTGGGCCTGGCGAGCGAAGTCATCCTGCTGTGAAACGAACGCGGCCAGGCCTCCAGCACCTTCGGCGAGCTGTTTGAGCAGAGGGCGATTGACATCATTCCCGATGCCAATGCAGAAGACGCGAGTTCCTGAAGGAGCATCAGCGATCAAACGAAGCAGCTCGGACTGCTCATTGTTCTCTGTCATCCCATCAGACAGAACGACAACATTCAGCGGACGGTCGCCGTCTTTGTATTTGTAGGCTGTCGTCATGGCGGGGCGGAGTGATGTTCCTCCTTTGGCCCGCTGCGACTTCAAGAACTCCTCTGCCGACTTTCGAGATTCGTCACTGACAACTGTTATCTGCCCGAAGTTCATCTGTGGGGCATTGTTGAAAGTGATGATCTCGAAGCGATCTTCCCGCCCGAGATTCGTCATAAACGAGTCGACGGTGTTGCGAGACTGAGTCAGCTTGCCTTCGTTGCTCATACTGCCGGAAATATCCATGACGAAAACGTAGTCCATCCCAGCTCCGTATTCTTCCAGCTCTTTGCCAGCGGTGACGGTCATCAGAAAATAGCCATCTTCGTCTCTCTGTTTCGATGCGATCATGTCAACTCCCGTGCGAGCCCGTTCGGTGTCGAAGGCAATCACCACATCTCGACTCAGATCTCCCTGTTGAACTTCCAGACTGGCACGTGTGTAGTTCGCGTTGTAGCTGGTGATGGCGAAGTCTTCCTCATGAGACGGACTCAACAACTTTGTGATTGGGATTTCGCTCTTCACATCCACCGTCAGAGCAAACTTCCCCGTTGTCTTCTGGTCGATGTCCTTTCGTGTTGTCGTCGCCAGCGGATAAACCCAGGTCGCGTTGTTGTGATCGAAGTCCAACTGCTGACAGTAAGTGACCTTGATATGCTGGTCCGCACCGGCTGGAATCGGGAAGATTCGCAGTTCAAACGTCTTGTAATCCACTTGTTCCAGCAAGCCCGGGTCGCGCTTAACCGTCTTGTAGCTTTCGTAGATCTGTCGTGCGCGCTTCTTCTCAACCACTTCACCGATCATCTCCTTGCCGTTGATGATCATGCTGAAGTTGCTGACGCTCGCTCCAGCGGGGACCGGAAATGTGTAAAGCGCCTCCACAATTCGCTGTTCCGTGTTATGAAAGACCTGCCTGACCTCGGTCACTGCAATTCCGTTATTGATCACAACAGAAACTTCATGCTCCTTGATTTGAAGGACTCCACCGAGTCCTCCGTCGGCAATCAGAAGCCCGGAAGCCTGGCTTCGCTGTGACTGCATGCACCAGCAGGCTCCCAGCAGCATGACCATTGACACTATTCTGAAATGTCCGAATCTAGGGACTGCCATTGTCTTCTCCTCAGTAACAAGAGTTGTTTGAAAATCGGGAACGAATAACCTGTAAAGCAAGTCGAGTGCCAGAATTTGCAAGGTGACGTAAGTCATTTGTACCATTGGGTTAATGGCGATCTATGAGCTGCAGACAAACCGGAAAAAATTCCTTTGCGTGCATTTAATGATCTCATGATGTACATTGGATGTACTTCGTTGGACCGTATTGTGTGACAGTAGCGATCGTCCGCAAAACATGGTGGCGGAGCTTGTTTGAGGACGAAGCACTGATCACCCATTGCAAATAAAGGCGCATTATGGGGTTCATTCCTGCTGAAGATCTGGTCTTCGTTCGAGCAGTCGGCGAACTGAGCAATGTCAATCCTTTCATTCCAGAGCGTCTGGATCTGGAGAAGGTGGCTTTGGGCGATGCTTTCGTTGCCGAGCCGCATGCGTTCTGGGGCTTCACAGCGGAGCAGATAACTCAGCGGCGCAGCAATCTCGGGTTGATTCTCGACCGCGCAAGAAGAGTGGCGGAGCCTTTGCGGAACAAGTTGCTCCGAGGTCCCGCGGTCGGAGACACGCAGTTGTCTCTGTATGATGACCTCGTGCTCTACATTCTCTTCTATGAGCAACTGGACGCCTGGGGGAAGAGCCAGCCTGGTTCATTCGTACAGAGTGGAACTGAACTCGCGACATGGAAGAGGTACTCAACACAGTTTGAGTATTGGCTGAAGTTGCCAGGTTTGCAGTTACCTTCGGTAGAACAGAGGGTTCATCTGTTTGAGATCTTTCATCAGATCTACCGGGCGTTCTTCAACATTTTCCATTGTGTCATCGGCCAGTCCACACAGGCATCGCGACTTCGAGGCCGGATCTGGCAGTCAATTTTTACGCACGATCTCAGGCGATACCGTCGCAGTCTGTATCGCACTCTGCATCAGGTGACAACGCTGATCACTGGCCCCAGTGGAAGTGGTAAGGATCTTGTGGCAGAGGCAATCGGAATGTCACGCTACATTCCATTTGACCCCAAACAGGGCACGTTCGCCGTTGCCCCGTCAGAGTGTTACTTTGGCGTCAACATTGCGGCGATGTCACGAAGTCTGGTTGAGTCAGAGTTGTTCGGTCATGCGAAGGGAGCTTTCACCGGGGCCGCAGGGGCGCGAGTTGGGTGGCTGGAAGCCTGTGGTGAGCACGGGACGATTCTTCTGGATGAAATTGGCGAGCTTGATCCCACAATTCAGGTGAAACTGCTGCGAGTTCTTCAAAATCGTCAGTTCCAGCGGCTTGGGGAAACTCGAACCAGAAGCTTTGATGGAAAGATCATTGCGGCGACGAATCGCGATCTTCAGCGAGAGATTGAAGCTGGGACGTTTCGAGAAGATCTGTACTACCGACTGTGCTCCGACGTGATCGAGACCCCGTCCCTTGCCTCACAAGTTCGGGACAATCCTGAGGTGCTTGAAAACATTGTGGCTTATATCGCGGGGCGCGTCGCGGCCGGAGAACAGGAATCTCTAACACGCGAGGTGATCCATTGGTTGAGACACAAGCTACCCGAGAATTACCATTGGCCCGGCAACATCCGCGAGCTGGAGCAGTGTGTTCGCAACATCCTGATTCACGGTTCCTACGAACCCGCGCAAAGCCGCTCTTCCAGTTCTGCGGGCGGACAGTCGCCAGAAGTGAATCGTCTGGCTGCGCTTCTGCAGTCACTCAGCTTGACTGCGGATGAGTTATTGTCTGAGTACTGTCGGATTGCTTACCAACAAACGAAGAGCTTTGAAAAAGCGGCCCGACTGCTTCAACTCGACCGGCGAACCGTCCGAGCCAAAGTCGACCGCGCCGCAACGGCTGAACCGTGATTGTTCTTCGCATGGGCGAATATGGGACCGCCCCCTGCACCCCCTTGTTTCAATCGTATTCGCCGGGTAAGAATATTCTGAGTTGCGAAAGTGTCTTGGAAATCTAGGGATTTAGGTGATCGTTGATGTCGGATGACGAGTTCCAGATCAACGGTCGATGACGGCGTCAAGCGAGTCGATGCGAGGTTTTAAGGGCGAATGGCGGTCGAAAATCGCAGTCAGCGCGGACGTTGAGCGGAGTCCAGTTCAGAATGTGAACTTGGACGCGGCGACTTTAAGCAGCTCGGCGGGAGTACGAGTGAATCACGCCACCGAGTTTGGTGGTGCAAACGATGTTGTTCACGCGGATGCTGGTGACTTCTTCGGCAGGTGCAATGAAATCTGGTGGCAGGTGATCGCGAGCCGAATGTGGGCGTTCCTCGTTGTAATGCCGACTCCAGACTCGGCACACATGATCGAGATGCTTTTCGGCGACGATGACAAATTTGTTCAGACACTCGAATTTCAGCGTCTGAATGAATCGCTCCACATGAGCCCGCAGATTCGGCGACAGTGGCGTGTTCCGTTTCACAATGGCACCGCTGGATTTCAGCACATCATCAAATTGTCCGCTGAACTTCGCGTCGTTGTCCCTCATCACGTATTCAGGTGTGAGTCCCATGTCTTCGGCGACCATCAGGAAGTTCCTAGCCTGAAGGCTGACCCATGCGGAGTCTGGCTGCACGGTGCTCGGTGAAATCCAGACGCGGCGACTGCCAAGATGC
>JAQBWV010000333.1 GCA_027624335.1 Planctomycetota bacterium | reverse complement strand
CTGGATTGAGCGGCTGTTGCCCTGAAATTCAGAACCACGAAACACACAAAATACGCGAAAACTGAGATCTCCTTTTCGTGTATTTAGTGTTTTTCTTGGTCGGCTCATCACTTTGATCAGTTCTCAAAATATTTCGGTCACGAGTCTGAAACGTACATGATTCTGTCCCGCCTTAAATCTGATCGCCGCCTGGCAGCAACTGCCATAAGTGCCGTCGTCTGGCTGGTGAGTACGTTCGACTGGCTGTGGATGGGACTCCTCCCGCCGTGGGGACTGGGAGTGGCGTTCGGCGTTTCTGCTGTGGCCGCTGCGGCATGGCTGCGGTGGGCATTCCGTAGTCGAGCGGAACAACGGATTCTGTCGGCGGCCGTTGCCAGCTTCGCGTTTATCCCTGTCTGGCAGTTTGCCGTGTACTCGCTGGGTCTGCTGGAAATGGCAGAGTCTCGCGCGCTGCTGGCGAGATTCGGGACGGCCGTGACGTATCTGATCGGTCTGGCCTGGGTCGTCTGGGGACTGGAGCAGGCCGCTCGGAAGTTCGACCGGGAACGACGAAACGCGAAGGGAATCGTCGCCGCCGAACACGTCGTCGATCATTTGCTCAAGGATCGTAGAGCCGACGTTGATGCTTCTGTCCAGTCACAGCCGTGGCTCAGCAACCCGCTCGATCCCGAGGCGTGGTATTACGGAAAGAAATCCAAACGGCTGAATCAGTCGGTGGCTGCGTTTCTGGGTTACTCGCTGGCGTTCTTCGTGGCGTTTCTGATCCTCACTCAGGTTGGCGGTTGTCAGGACATCTACGAAATGCCCGCTGGCGGCGGTGAGCAGCAACAGATTGCTCAGGTCGTCAAAGTTCAGAAGGTGATTCGCAAGAAGTTCGTCGTGAACCCGTTTGCGTCGATCAGCTTTAACATCCCCCCCATCGACGAGATCAAACTTCAACTGACCGAAATCACGAAGCATCACTACACCGTCGGCTACGGAGCCGGTGCTGGTGCCGGATTTGCTGGCGGTACGAAAGCGGGCAAGGTTCGGTTTATCCGGATTGAATATCTCGGCGGCGACTGGGACCAGGACTTCGGCATCGGCGCGGATGTCAACATGCTCATTGAGTACGGAGTCCGAACTCAGCAGAAGGTCGAGAAGCTGACTGAATCGCGTACCGTTTCGCAGTTGAAGTTGTTCCCGGTCGGAAAAAGCCCGCCTTATGTCTACATGACCGGGCAAAAGAGCATTCAACTGTCAAAGTCCGAAATCAAGATTCTGCGTGAATACATCATCGACAAGCACGGCATGCTGTTTGGCGACAACGGTGGAAGCCGAGGCTGGCACAATCAGTTTCTATCGATGATGCAGCAAGTATTGCCGAATGTCCGTCCGACGACGATTCCTCTCGACGACGTCATCCACCGCATCCCGTTTCAGATACCTTTCCTGCCGTACGTCGCGCCGCACGGTGGGAAGGAATCGCTCGGTTGGAGAGTCGATGGCCGACTGGTCTGCTATTACCATCCGGGAGACATCGGCGACGCCTGGGCGGACGACCATTCGGGAGTCTCGCCGGAAGTATGGGAAGCGTGTTATCAGCTCGGCACGAACGTGATCTTTTACGCTCACACGGAGTACGCGAAATGGCTCGAAGCACGACGTCAATGAAATCTCTGCTGATCGTGGCCTTTCTGATGGTCACCGGAGTACTGTCAATTCGACAGGCCGAAGCGCAGAAGCTGGACGACCTGTCACTCGAACGCTGGGCGAAGCTCCGCGAGGTCGAGCGGTACCAGCTCAACATTGCCGAAAAGTATTACCGCGAGAAGAACTACAAAGTCGCGGGCAACGAATACGAAAAGTTTCTCTCGCTGTACGAAGACAGCGAAGGAGCACCGTACTCGCTGATGAAATGGAGCCTGTGCCTGGTCGAGCAGAAGAAACCCAACACCGCGATCTCGGAAGGGTTTCAGTCGGTCATCGATTACTGGCCGGAGTCACCCGAAGCCGTTGCGTCCGCCTTCTATATCGGGCGTGCCTACAAAGACATGGGTGAAGTTCGCAAAGCGAAGAAAGCCCACAAGGATGTCGTGTCGAAGCATGGCAAGCATCTGGTGGCGGTGTACTCGCTGGTCGATCTTGCGGACCTTGCTTCTATCGACATGGACGTGGACGGGCAGGTGGAAGCCTGGCGGCAATTGACGTTCGACATCAGCCGTACCAAAGAATCGAAAACGCATTGCGAGCAGGCATCGCAGAAATTGGCGGCCTGGTGTTTTCGTGTCGGCAAGCTGGACGACGGCGTCAAGTCACTCGCCACGTCATACCCGCCGGAACAGGTTCCTGACCGGGTTCGCGACTACGCGCGAGCGCCGATCGACGAGTTGACTCGCACCGACGAAACTCGCGAGCAGGGATACATGCTGACCGACAAAGCCGTTGCGTGGATCCGCCAGCAGGTTCCCACAGGCGGCTCGGAAGCCGAAAAAGAACTCGGAAAGAACTACTGGCTGCTGACCTCAGATCTGCATGCCTACTCCAAACGCCCGGAGAAGGTTCGCGAGACGTTCGAGCAGACTTTGAAGAAGTTCGGTGTCGACGATGCGATCCTGCAACGACTCGGCGACTGGCTGAAATTGCAGGGCGAATTCGACAATGCGCGGATCGAGTACGCGAAGTTCAAGAACCAGCTCGAAGGCAATAACCAGATCGCTTACAGCTTCCGGCAACAGAAGAAATACGACCTGGCCGTAGCCGCGTACACGCGCAACCTGTCGCTTGATCAGGACAATCAGACAAAGTGGAATCAGCAGATCGCGGAAACGTGGCGGGATGCTCGAAAGATTCCTGAAGCCGTTGCTGTTTACGAAGCGCTGATCGCTGCTGATCCGGATCGTGCTGATTCCTGGATGTGGAACATCGCCTACACCTACCACCATTACGGCGGCAAATACAAAGAAGCCATCGGCTGGTACCGTCAATGCACGAACTTCCCTAGTAACGTGCAGCAGATGGCGGACTGTCATCGTCATCAGAAGGAGTATTCGGAAGCGATTGGTCTATACGGTCAGATCATCGGAGGTTCGCCACCGACGGCGCCGTGGGCTTTGCTTCAGATCGGTTACACCCACGAGCAGGCAGGCTCGAAAGAAAAAGCGATCCAGGCATTCCAGCAGGTCTGTAAACGCTACCCCAAAGACGGTCACGCCAGCGTCGCTCACGCACTCCTGCAGGACAAGTACGGCATCAGCGTGACACTCGGCGGTGCTAAGGACGAGTAGCCACACTCGTCCCAACGAGAATCAGAGTTTCGTTTGAGGACCGGTTCGCATCGAAAACCCGACCGACGCGGGCGATTTTCCTGGTTCGAGCCTGGAAGATGTAACGGTTATACCGGTGGTGCCGGTGGCGGTTTCTTAGAACCTGCGTCAACCGGTTCTCCGGTTGAAGTCCGTCATGAATTCCAGGTATGGTGGCCGCTCGAACACAAAGCCGCCGACTGTCCTGCTCGCAGATGGTCGGTTGTGGCAGTCGATTGATCTTTGTCTGGCTGGATATCTGAATTCGAGGAGCTGCTCTGATGGAAACTCGCTTCCCACGCATTGCTCGGGTGATGCAAACCGAGGGCCTGGTTGACCTGATCGAAGAAATCCGGCTACGAACCTGGGCACGCCTCAACTACACAGCTCGCGAAGATCGAGACGACACCTGGCACCCCATCGTTCTGGAAGAGATGGACCGCAAAGACGTCGAAGTGTGCGCATAGTCGAGTGCAGAAAGGGGCGGGCGAATCGCATCTGATCCTCGACCAATTCAGATTCAATTCGCCTTCGAGAGTTTCTTGAGTCGAATATCCTTGAACTCGACATCGACTGACACGCGACAATGCTGCAGAGCACTGGTCCCGTCTTTATTTGAATGATGACTGTGAATGATGACTGTGATTGAGCACCTTTGTTGTGACCATGTCAGCAATCGACAGCGTTAGATCGCCCGCCGGTGCGTGAATTCGATACTTGTGCTATTTGCCGTCACGTGCCATCGATCGCAACTTTTCAGGCGACAAAAGTGTTTTGTCTTGATCACTTGAGAATGTGCCGTGTGAGCCCACTGGTCCATCGGAAACAGCCTGCACTGGCGGCATGATGGGTCTTTCGTGAAGACGAATCACGCACGCGGATCGGCCATTCTGCGAGGGTCTTCACTCTGTTTCGCAAACTGGCGATCAATCTGTTGAACCAGGTAAACGACCGCAAACAAAGCCTGCGATCAAAACTGAAACAGGACGTACGCAGCACCGGCTACCTGCTCAAAGTGCTCACATTCGTTTATCGTCCATGCGATTACCCTATTCCAGGCACGGACATGAGATTGAACTGGCATGTCGAATTGTTGGGCTCAACATTTACGTCCAGATATCCGAGATGTGAGTGAATGCTGCTGAACTGCGCGTGGTGGCTGTGACCCTGAATGAACTGCATTCCCCACGATGCCACAGCGCTATAGTTTGAGAGCGTGGAGCACGTCTTCGCGCACCTCGAACGTCCTAAGTAGTCGGTCACGCTCGGTGTACCAATCCCACGGAAGATACTGTGCGAACGAGAGCGACTTTCGACTCACATGCCTTTCGGGAAGATCATAGCTGGTGACTGTGGTGGAACGACTTAATTGTTTTTTGTGATAGTGTTGCAGCGTCTCTGAATTGTATCGGTAGCCATAGCCGATGCCGCCGCTCGACGAGTAGGTATCTCTCAAGGCTCCGCGGTACTGTCCCGCGCCGAAGTTGAGTTTAAGTTCAGTTCGGGGAATCTCACCACTGTCTTTCTTTCGCTCGACTTCCCGTTCCCAGTTCGCAAGGGCCAGCCTCTCTGCGGCGACGAACTCCTGGTGCTTTACCTTGACGTCTCGTTTTGCGTTGTGGAATCGGCTCGCAAACTCGTGAGGGATCTGTGCGAGCAGTTCATTCGTCTCGGCGTTCATCCGAAGCTGGGTACTGATTCCATTTCGATGCGGCCCTTCGAGAAAACCTGCAACGGACCCCGCGAACTGAAGATTCTCAGTCAGTGCTGCCGCAAATTGAAAGTCTGTGACTCGCTGACGGCTACCGAGTACGGCATGAATCAACTGACGTGTCCAGTGCCAGGCTTCCTGATACTTGCCTTGTTCCAGCAAGCCGCGAATCAACAATCGATAGGGAGCAAACCAAATGGCACCAGTTCGGTGTCCGGAGTTGATTGATACCATTAAATGGCGCTGCGCATGCTCTGGCGAGTGATTGAGACGGGCGAGCAACCCATGCGTAAATTGAATTCGTGGTTCGTCGCTGAACGGGGCCAGTCGAGCGGCTACTTGAACGGGATCAGCATGGATTCGAGCTGGCTCGAGAACCTCTCTGAGAGTGACGTTCAACTGATGCTGACCGCTGTGCGCTTTCACATAAGGGATGAAGGCTGTTCGCGAGGTAGCCGCAGAGACTCCAATGGCACACGAAGCGGTTGGCGATTGTTGATGCGAAGCCTGCGGCGTCGGGGACGCAGGCTCTGCAACGCGGCTGGCTTCCGTTGGAACAAGAGAAAAATGGAGCTCAGTTTCACGCCCGGGATTCGCAGTAACGATCCTCTCGATGGATTCGTACCCTGCCCGACGCACCTCAATATTCACGGGCTGACTTGTTGAGACGTCAATCGTTGCGGGCGTCAGATAGGTCCGACGACCGTCGATGCAGACCGACGCGTCGGGCGGGCTCGTCGTAACGTGGATTGAAACAGTTGCTGGCGAGAGTGCCGTGATTGGGCAGGTCTGGAATCTGGTGTGCTCACTGATTTCGACGGTTTGCGATGTGGCCTTGAAGCCGTGTGCCGCGAAGTGGAACGTGTGCCGTCCTGGGGGCAGCGATTTCAGAAGTGGGGTCTTTCCCGCAGATACGCCCGCTCCATCAACCCATACGTCAGCTCCAGAGGGCGACGACTGAATAAGGACGGGCTGTGTCATGGACGCTATCGCCGCCAGTGCCGCCGCCGAATCTGAATTGGTGGTTGGGGCACCCGCAGTTGCCTGACCTGGCGGAGTCAAGTCAGGCTC
>JAQBWV010000045.1 GCA_027624335.1 Planctomycetota bacterium | reverse complement strand
GACTCCGCTTCGCATGATCCATTTCCCGGTGGGACTGTTCCGGTCGAACGCTCCAGACCACGATTCTGAAATGACCGAAGCACATGAAGATGCTTGAAGCTGTTGCCTGGTTCCTGGCGTCACAAACATCATTGGAAAAACCTCAGACATCTGCGTGCTGCTGAACGGAGTCCACTCGACACTCGAAAACGTGGCTTTGTCCAGTGGTACGGTCAATGTTGGCGGTTGCCCCTCGATAGTGGTTCAGTTGGCTCATCGCCGTCAGTCGGTGTGCGACGTAACGAAGAATCTCATGCGGTTGAAACCGCGCTTGATCCAGTGCCGTCGTCGACAGGATCAGCGCTATCGTTTGCGCCGGTCGCCCA
The DNA here is from genome assembly GCA_027624335.1 of Planctomycetota bacterium. GTDB lineage: Bacteria > Planctomycetota > Planctomycetia > Planctomycetales > Planctomycetaceae > JABMPE01. The sequence goes on along the minus strand of JAQBWV010000045.1, from coordinate 35,082 downwards.
CACCGCCTGTTGAGTCAGCAGGGCGCTGCCCGTCAGTGTCGCCACCGATACGTCTGCCGCGTCGCGTCCGGTACCGATTCGAACCAGTCCCAGCGTTGAAGTCAGCCGTGTCGGGTCGAACAGGTACCATTTCCCATCAAGAAAAGCTTCCATGAATCCGTGAAAGTCCGATGGGTGCAGATTCAATGCATAGCCAGCGACATACCTCGCCGGAATTCCGATTGCTCGACACAACGCAATCGCCAGGTGGGCATAGTCGCGACACACGCCCGTTCTTTGCAGCAGAACGTCGGCGGCTGTCGTCGTCGCAATGGTGCTGCCCGGCGTGTAGTCCAGTTGCCCGAAGACCCAATTGCAGATTGCCTGGACTCGGCTGAAGCCAGGATACAGCTGTCCGAACTCTTCGAAGGCGAACCTCGCCAGAAGATCGCTTTCACAATAGCGACTGGGATTCAGATAGGTCAGAACTTCCGGCGGCGTCTGAGAAATCGGTGACTCGCCGATGTCATTGGAGTTTTGTGTCTGGGGCGTCAATTCCACGGTCGCACGGTAGGACACCCGAAATTCGCAGGGCGCAACGACGACTCGTTGCAGTTGATTGCCATCCGTCCCGATCTGACATCGCTCTACATTCAATGGTGGGTTCTGCCGCAGTTCTTCGGCGAGAATCTGTTGGTGGTTGTTTCGGGCAGCGGCAATCTGAAACAGGAACACGGTGGGGGAACGAACCTGATACGTCAGGTCGCAGCCGACATCAATGCGCACCATCGGGAAGCCCTTTGCAGTCAGACGAGATCAGAGGTCAACAATCCATACGACTCTCGCAGCTGAGATCGAACGGGAAGTCGCAGACGATAATCCAGAAACGTTGACGGTTTTCGCTGGTTGTCTCGTTTCCCGCTGCGATTCTGCTGACTCTCACAGCGGCGACATCACGCAACAGTTGACGATTTCGGGCAAACGAAAATGCTGGTTTCTGGTTTTGTTAACGCCGACGTTGGTTTTGGGCAGAGTTTTACGAGCATCTGCGAATTGTCGTGAGCTGCTGTTTTGAAAGTCTTATTTACGGTAGAGAAGGGCAATCCCGCAATTCGCTGCTTCCGCTGTCGTCATTCGACGGGGAGAATCAGTATCGAGGCCAAGCTGGTTCAGACAGGCTGAGGTTGGCTGCTTCTTAATCGTTTTCAAATGCCCTTTCACGAAGTTCGATCAATGCCCGTTCTTTCGGATGCTGGAGTTCAACTTGTCCAATCGCTGTCACAGCGCCATGGGGTGTCCACTGACGCGGTCACTCACATGCTGATTGCCGTTCAGAATGGCAACGGTACCATGGCACAGTTCAACCATTCGGAATTCGGTGGTTGCGGACAGTGGATGCGTGGTGGCATGACGATGGTCAGTGACCTGTTCAACAACCATTTGAAGTACCGCGTCGACAGTATCTGCAGCGATATTGCCAACGAACTGGCCAATCACCAGTCGACGCCCGTCAGCGGATCGTTTCAGTCGCAAAGCCAGAATGGAACGAATTCGCAGATGCAGGCTGGCGGTGCGGTGGGATCCGGCAACAGTCTGTTTGTCCCCGATCTCGAAGCCAATTGGTGGTCGCAGGACATGGGAATTCCAAACGCTGTGGGGTCACAAAATCATGTTCGCTACGCCTATTTTGCGAACAGCCGACGATTGGCCGTGAAAACTGGAGGCGACATCTGGGTTTATGATACCCAGGACCACCAGATCGGAGGCTTCTCGCAGCAGCAGGGTGTTGGTGGATCGATCACCTTCACGAGTCAGTACGGAACTGTGAATCTATCGACTCTGCCCGTGATCTCACGAAACGGAATCACCCAACCAGCCGCTCCGGTCCCCGCTCCGTTGGCACCGGCGTCTGTCGTCGACGACACGAACGTCCGGTCAACACACCAGAACGCAGAGCCGCGTTCTGAATTCTGCACGGCGCCGTCCGCCGTCCGTGGCGGACAATCTCCGTCATTGCCGGACAGTGACAGTATTATTGAAACACTGGAACGACTCGGCGGACTTCGCGACAAGGGCTATGTCACCGAAGAAGAATTCGCGATCAAGAAAGCGGAATTGTTGAATCGCCTGTAAGGCATGCAAAGATCGACCTTACGATGTACTTCCTCGCCGATCCGACGTTGCTTAACATGTTCGGGGCGTGAAGTCGTTGCGGGTGAGATGAAATGCAGTAGTGAGTATCGTCAGAATAGATGTTGTTGGAGCTGGGAATGTTGAACAGTCAATCGCGAACGGCATTCTGGAAAAGTTGCCGGAACCTCGTGGCGATCGCGATTTCTCTTATGGCGATGGGTTGTGGGGGTTCCCCTCATGGGTCCCCTGTCAGTGTCAGCGGGAAAGTTACTCTGGATGGGAAGCCTCTCACAGAGCTGACAGTGATCTTTCACTGTAACAGCGGCCTTCCCGCAGAGTTTCGAACTCAGCGGTCCAAAACAGACGATCAAGGCGTATACAGTCTGCCGACCATCTATCCTGGTGAGTACACAATCCTGTTTGAGCAAGCGGGAGAGTTGCCCGACGATCCAGGTATGGCACCGGCGGAACTGCCAGTGACAGATACTTCGCTGAGCAAGTACAAGGGCGACAACGCTCCATCCGCCAGCGTGTCAGGCACGAATACTGAATTCAATTTTTTGCTCGACTCACTGCCGTAGAGGTGCAAATCATCTGATCATTTTGAATTTTCAACAGATCTGCGGCCTGCCGGGAAGTGACTGTGTTTACTTGGTCTTAAGGAGACCTGATTGTGAAAAAGCGAAGCGCGTTCACGCTGATTGAGTTGCTCGTGGTGATCGCCATCATCGCGATACTGGTCGCCTTGCTGCTGCCTGCCGTACAGCAGGCACGTGAGGCTGCCCGGCGATCGCAGTGCCAGAACAATCTCAAACAGATTGGCCTGGCATTACACAACTACCTGGATGTCACCGCAGGCGTATTCCCTCAAGGTGCTTACGTCGTCAGGGGGCGGAGTTGTTGCTGCGATAATGCTGACTGGGGAAATGGGTTTACCGTTCACATGATGCTGTTGCCGTTCATTGACCAGGTCAACCTGTATGAGCAGTTAGACTTTAACGTGCGAGTTGACCAGGGCGTGAATGCCGCCCTGATCAGTCAGCCTATTAAAGCGTATATCTGTCCCAGCTCACCTACGATGATCATGCAAACTTCGAGGTACCCTTCTGGCGTTCCAGTGCACCCTCATAGCTATCCAGGAGCTGGAACACACCATGGCTGGGGAGGTTGCGGACGGCATGGAAGTACTACGGTGAACGGTGTATTTGCACTCCGTCGTGGCATCCAGGAAGAAGCAGGGGGACCGGCGGATGGCCGTTTCCGCCTGGCCAGTGTTTCTGACGGAACCAGCCAGACGATGGCATTCTCTGAAACAGCTCAGGGCCGTGACACCTATGTCAGCGGTGCCCTCAACGCTGCCTGGGCGGGTTACCGAGGTCGTGGCTGGGCGGATCCCTTTTACAACAGCACACTCTATTCGATCGGGCCGCTATCGACTCCGAACAGTGCGGTCTCCCAGTACGCCGGCTACAACGCCAGCAACGCGACAAGCTGGCACACAGGTGGCGTTCATGTTCTGTTTTGCGATGGCAAAGTGTCGTTTGTTGGTGACAGTATTGACGGCAATACATGGCACGCACTTGGCACTCCGCGGGGGGAAGAGATTCCCGGCGACTTCTGATTGACGAAGTGGAGAATCGCTTCGTGCTGACAATCGCAACTTCAGTCTTCGTCTGAAGGGATTTGTCTCGACTGCTTCTGTGTTTCAGAACTGCGACGAGTGTTGCCTGAATGTTTTGTAGCCTGACTCCGCTTTGAAAAATCACTTCTTCGTTCGTGACGGACTTTCGGGAACTGCAGAGCCACCTTCCGTAAGTGTCAGCCTTGCGGTTACGGGAATGTCCAGCCATTCCTCGGGGCCGCGTCCTGGCCAGTAGACTTTGATTGCGTCGATCTGTCTGTGATCACCTGTTGCAAACACAACCTGTGTAGCACTGGCCGCCTGAAAGCTGTCACCTGAAGTCACCCGGCGTGTGTGCCAGACGTTTCCAAGTCGCATGTCGACACGCACTCCGCGAGGGTCACGGGCTGTTGCGATTCCGATCAGCCGGACTGAAAGGCTGTTCGCGGTCATGGCAGAATCATTCCGAAGCAGGGACACGGGTGATTCCAGTGACGTGACGACGAGGTCTTCGTCGCCATCGCTATCCAGATCGCCAATAGCCACGGCGCGACCAACTCGAGGCTGACTAAGCCATTGTCCCGACATGGCCGACACATCACGAAACTGCCTTCCCTTTTCATTAAGAAAGACTTGCGATTTCATGGCATAGTGATAGTCGAGGTTGAGCGGCGACAGGTCCCAGACATGACCGTTCGCGATAAACAGGTCCAGATCCGCGTCCAGATCGAAATCACCAAAACATACACCGAAGCCAAGAGTGGGCCGAGTTACTCCGTCCAGACCCATCTCGCGGTTACGCGTAACGAATCCCGAACCGTCCGAGCCGACAAACAAATCACAGGGCTCGTGCTGAAAATTGGTGACAAGCAGGTCAAAGTAGCCATCCCCATTGCAGTCACCGCACGCGACGCCCATGCCAGAGCGAGCCCGCCCGTCGGCACCAAACGCCACACCATTGACCATGCCGGATTCCGAGAACCGCAGCGCGCCCTGATTTTCAAACAGAAGGTTTTCGGTGGTGTCGTTGGCCACGTAGATGTCGAACTGGCCATCTCCATTAAAGTCGGCAATCGACACTCCAAGTCCCTTTCCGCGAAACTGTGCGATGCCCGTTTCCTGACTGACGTCAGCAAACGATCCATTCGCGCGATTGTGAAGCACTGTGTCGGGTTGTCCTGTACGCCCCAGCGGACCGCAGGGAATCATGACAGGGTGAGGCTGATGCTGAGTGAAACAGGCTCCATCCGCGAAGCTGTAGTCGACATAGTTGGTGATATACAGGTCGAGAAACCCGTCAACGTCCAGGTCCGCAAATGCCGCGCTGGTACTCCAGCGATGAGGAAACGGAGACTCCGGCAAGTCTATCTCAGACAGCGTGCCATCACCGTTGTTTCGCCACAGCCGGTTCTGGTCGTAACCCGCGAGGAACAGATCCGTAAAGCCATCCGAGTCAAAGTCACCGGTGGCACATCCCATCCCGTAGCCGGTCTCAGCAACACGTGCAGCAGTTGTGGTGTCGTTGTAGCGCCAGGCTTCCTCGCAGCGGTACAACCGGTGCGTTGCGTTCGCCAGTTCCGCCGGTCGATCGGGATGCGAGCCGTTTGCGAGGAACAGATCCAACCAGCCGTCCGCATCGAAATCCAGCAAAGCGACACCACTCCCGTTCTGCTCAGTCATGTAATGTTCGGGGCTGGGACTGCCATAAGTAACGAACTCAACGTCGGATTCCTGAGCCATATCGGTAAACTGCAATCCGGAATTGGAGGCAGGCAGTTCCTCGTGATCGCGAAACGGATTCCAAGCCGGGGACACTTTGTTTTCCGGATCTGGATTCTCTGAATCTGACGCCGTACGAGTTACGGATTCGTTCAACGCGACGGGCGACGATTCATTGGCGGCGTCATGACAACTGACGCAGAGCAGAGCGATCGCCATCGTGGCGCAGTCAATAACAATCGATCGTCGACGGGTTGAGCTGATCGATTCCATTCTGGATACCTCGACAGGTGATGGCCGTTGTTTCGAGCGATGCTGGTTTGCATCCTGTCGCGTCATCTTCGCCACAACTCAGCAACGCGATTATCGCCGCATTGCTGATACAGGTGTGCGATTTCCTGGCGAAGTTCAGACGACGGGTGTTCCCAGGCACCGCTGAATGCGATCTCAGCAAACCGCTTCCGACATAGTTCTATCGTTCGAGTTGTGTTGAAAGCCTCAGTGGCTTGTTGGTCACGCCCCAGTTGTTTGCACAGAATTGCCTGCGAGTGAATGTATTCCAACTGTCCGCTGCTGCGGCCTATCGCGCGCTCAACGTGGTGGAGTGCTTCGTCAAGTTTGTCCTGTTCGAGTAATATACGACTTCGCAACCAGTACCAGCGATCGGCCTGGCCACCAAACATCTCGCCCGAAACCTCAAGTGGCACTTCGCCGAGTACACGTTCTGCAGCCTCAAAGTTCAGTTCTTCAATCAGAATCTCGGCGGACAGAAGCCTCGTACGAGGATCGTCGGCTGAGATCTGCCACGCCTGTTCCAGGAACCACTTTGCGTCGACACTGTCTCCTCCTGACTGCCAGGCAGCCCACGCCAGAGCACGGATCACCGGAGCCTGTTGACTGAATGCGGCATGCATTCGTTGAAGATACGCCGTCCCTTCCTGGGGTACCTGAGGTCGAAAAACACCCAACAGCAAGTGAGTTAACGCCTGCGTGTCATTGGGATGATCTTTCAACCACCAATACGAAAGTTCTTCGACGTCGCGCGTCCGGAACTGATTGAAACACAACCACCGCAGCTCATCCCAGATCAATCGTTCATCCGGAAACAATTCCAGGTGACGCTGCATCTGTCGTTCGGCTTCTGCAAGGTCAAACATTTCGAGAAGAGTCTGAGCATGACTGATGCTTGCTTGCCGAAAGTCGGCTGACTCACGCCGCACACGACTGTAGCAACTGGTCGCGCCGACATAGTCTCGCTTGCTTCTGAGCAGGTTGCCCAACGTGAGCAGTGCTTCTGTATGCTGAGGATCTTGAGAAAGAATCGCTTCTAATTCGGTTTGAGCCGTCTCCAGATCGCCGATAGCAAGCAATCGACGTGCTCGCGCGATGTCCGGTGCGGGCATAAGACTCCAGAGCACACCGCTCGCGATCGTAAACAGCGATAGTCCGACGACAACTCGCCATCCTCGACGTGCAGGACTCGACGAAGTGGATTCCTCAGATTCCATCACAGCGAACCTCGTAGACTCTGAGTAACCTCTTCACTTCTCCAACAGCGCTGGTAACTGATCTCGATTTCCCGGCTCAAGTGCAACCGTCGAAGGCAATTCTGCGGAATCGAAAATCGGAGTTTGTCCCGATGTTAATTGAAGTGGTACAGGCGACGCCGCAGAGTGGCCCGTCCAGCGTGGGTGGGTCGAGGAGCGACAAGATGCTTAATCGTCCGTAATCAACCGGAAACAGGACGTCCGCTAACTGGTTACGAGCTGAGGGTGAGACATCCCGCGCATTCGGCACCCAACGATACGCGGTCGGGCCACTCGCGAAGGTCAATTGCAGAATAAGACCGGTGCATAAGCGGATTGTCCATAAATCGGATGTTCGCTGTCACCAGGCATTTTGTGACGAATGAGCGCCATCGACTTCTGTCGTTGTCAGATTCTCGCTGCCATCACATTCCCATACAGAATCCGCCTGTGTGTTCTGTCATCCTGGACCGATTGAAACTTTCAATGGGGCAGGTTGAAGGGGAAACGCGGGTTTATAATTTTCGTTCTGTTGCTCGCCGCAGGGCTCACCGCCGGAGTTGTGCGCGTCTATGTTCTGTACCGGGACCTGTCGAATCCCGCCCGGCTGATCGCTCAGACTTCTCAAGCAATCAGTGAGCAGAATCCCGGTCGCGCTGAGGTACTCATTAGAAACGTCATCAGTCAGGAACCGGCAGACGTCGCGACGCGAATTGTTATTGCTGACATGCTTAACATCATCGCCCGGATGCGCGGTCAGAGGAGTTCACCGGCTGCTGTTGAGCAGCTGTCGTACGCTGCGAAGCTGGCGCCGAAAAACGTTGAGATTCAGGGCCGGCTGTTTGCGGTGTGGCATCGACTCGGTCGTAAGGAAGCCGCACTGGAGACGGCCAGGACGATTGTCGAACTGGGCAGCAATGACGCAACAGCGCTGATGACGGTCGCGGATGCCGAATTCAATGCTGGAAACCGGCAGGTCGCCTGCCAGCTGATTGATCGCCTGTCTGATTCCGTCGGCGTTGTTGTCTCAGCTGAATTTCACGGGGATCGATTCAGCGACAACGATCATCGTGCTGTCAGTCGCTGATTGTGGCTCCCTCTGACGATCCCAGCAGATGGATGGGAAGTGTCGTTCAGGCCGTCTCGCCAGGGTCGATGAACTGGACGTCCAATGTGATCACCGCGGACGACGGTATGTCCAGCATTTTTGGAATCGTGTCCTTCACGGCAGTGTCACTGGCATCGAGCGGTGGGCCTGCGGCCGGCGTGCCCGAGACGTCGACGCTGGCTGGTTGTCTTGTCGTGGCCGTGGCCGCTGGAGTCAGAAGACGACGTCAGCGTCGCAAGCTGCAGCTGGAATCCGCCGATCGATCGGTGTGACGCTCGCCCGAACGCGAAATACGTGCCGGTGAAACTCGAAGGCAGCCTGCGTGAATCCGTTTCGCAGGGATGCCGGTTGTCACTGTCATCAGCTGTAGCGGGCGAGTTTGTGCCCTGACCTGTCTTGAGGTGCCCTTGTCCAGCAAGGGAGTCGTCCACGATCCACTTGCCGATTACCGTCGGCAGGCCGGGGACTCACCGGGAAAGCACCTGATCGACGCATTCAGCAACGTCGATACATTGCGGGAAATTTCGATGGGACATCCGCTGGAAGCGTGGTGTCAGCTCCAGAATCGGGAAGACACCGAAGGAATTCATCAGGTCGATGTTTCTCGAATCGACTGAATCGGCTATGAGGATTCTCGTTTGTCGGCTCCACTTCAGAATTCGACTCCCGGCATGATTCTGTCGAATCAGAGACCGCTTATGGTCGATAGCAGGGTCAAAGGGATTCAGATGTGTCGTTAAGGGTCTTCTGTACGGGCGGTTGCCCACTATGGAAACGGACCGGCGTCAATCAATCAGGTCACTGCTCTGTGGGCAGCGGCAGGGAATGCCACTCTTGCAGCCACTTGAGGGAAATCACGATGAAATCATCTTACAGAACAGAAATCTCGGCGTTGACTCGACGGGATGCAATCGGCCGACTGCTGGCTGGCGGCGCGATGGCGGTGGCCCTTCCTGCCGCCCTTCTTCATGCAGAAGACGAGCGTATTGCGACGGCAATCCGAATTGGAGGCACTTCTCACGCACTGGCTCCAGGACTTCGACTGGCCGTGGAAAGCCGCCGAGCACTGGATAGCGTGAACGACTACTCAGCGTCGTTCTACAAGGAAGAGATGGTTGGCAGGAAACGAGTCAACCATCAACTCACTCTGAAGATGCGGGAAACGCCATTCAGTGTCTACCTGAGATTCGAAAACCCTCACAAGGGCCGTGAAGTTATTTTCATAGCGGAGAAGAACGGCGGCAAGATGCTCGCGCACGGAACTGGTATCGAAGCCATTGTTGGGACACTCGAACTGGATCCCAGCAGTGATCGAGCCCTGGAGGAAAGCCGTTCTCCGATTACCAACATCGGAATGCGAAAGCTGCTCGAACTGACCATCGCTCAGTGGAATTCTGAACTGAACATTCCCGATGTCAAAGTCAGGTACTTCCCCAACGCCAAAGTTGCCAACGTTGAGTGCCGGGTCTTTGAAAGCTCGTACGCTCAAAAACACAAGGGTGTGAAGTTTCACATGACTCGGCTGTACGTCGACAAGGAAACCAGCTTCCCGGTAAGAGTGGAGCAGTTTGACTTCCCCGCCAAAACCGGAGCGCAACCGCCGATTGTCGAGCAGTACACCTATCTCGATGTCAAACCAAACACCGGTTTGGGGGACATTGACTTCGACGTCAAGAATCCCGGTTACGATTTCTAAATCAGTCAGACGTTCAAGTGAGTAATGCGGCGATATCTCGCTGTTCACTGAACTTAGCCTTGCTCCTGGCCGCTTCGCACAAAGATTTGTGCGAAGCGGCTTTTTTCGTGATATCTCCGAACTTCCCGAGAGCACTCTTTCGAGACGCACCGTGTCGGTGAATTCGTGCGCAGAAACATGACACTCCTGCCCTGTGATCCAGCAGACATGTGAGATGCCGCCTGGTCCGTTTCGAACAACGCGCAGCTTTACACGCGAGAACTTTCGACGAGAGTGATGAGAGAGCGCGCAGACGTGCTCACGGACGCGACAGCTTGCGGACTGAATTTCCTCAATGCTGTGTCGGCGTGAGACAACTGGTCCATCTGGTCGCGTCGAGTTTTCCTTCAGTCTTGATTTACGAGTCCTTTGAGGCGTTCTGGCATGGCCGTTGCTTACGAGAGACGCCAACAAAGAATTTCGGACGTTGTCGGACTCGCTCTCTGAAACGTCCTGGCCTGACAATTGTGTGAAAGGAAGCACATGGTCCGGTCCGAGTTTCATCGATGGTCCAGACGCGTTTTTGAATCCGCATCAGCCTCTCTCCAGCACGCTCGCTGGCAACAGTGTTCAGGTTTTCGTTGGAAGGTGTGGAGTCTCCAACAAGCCTGATTTCCGGCAACGACAGCCTTCATTCAGATCACGGAGTCGGTGCGCGCTCACTCAACTTCAAAGTCTCACCCGATTCCCCACGCTCAAACGACAAAGACAACGCTCAAGAAAAGGTGAAAGCAGAACTTCATGGACCTCCGGAACAAAGCAACCCGCATCTCGCTCTTCGATTTCAAATCTCCTCAGATGCGAGCCTTTCACATGACGTGGTTCGCCTTCTTTCTGTGCTTCTTTGCCTGGTTTGGCATCGCCCCGCTGATGAAAGTCGTGCGGGAAGAGATGGCTCTGACAAAAGAGCAGATCGGCTGGTGCATCATCGGGTCGGTATCGATCACCGTGATCGCACGGCTGTTTATCGGCTGGCTGTGCGACCGCATCGGACCTCGATACGCCTACTCCGGTCTGCTGCTGCTGGGATCGATTCCAGTGATGGGAATCGGTTTCGCGCAGAACTTCGAAACGTTTCTGCTGTTCCGAGTTCTAATCGGAGTCATCGGCGCCTCGTTCGTCATCACGCAATATCACACGTCGGTAATGTTCGCTCCGAACTGCGTAGGAACGGCCAATGCGACGACGGCCGGCTGGGGAAATCTAGGCGGCGGCGTCACGCAGATCATCATGCCCCTGGTATTTGGCTTCTTCGTCGGCGTGATCGGCCTCAGTGAGACGATGGGCTGGCGAGTGTCGATGTTCGCAGCCGGGCTGTCCTGTGCCGCGATGGGCGTCGCTTATTTCTTCTGCACACAGGACGCTCCCGAAGGCAACTTCGGCGAACTGCGAGCCTCCGGAAAAATGCCACCGAAGCAACAGGTCAAAGGATCGTTCCTCGCCGCGTGCAAAGACTCTCGCGTCTGGGCTCTGTTCGTGATCTACGGAGCGTGCTTCGGAATCGAACTGACGATCAACAACGTCGCCGCGCTCTACTTTCTCGACTACTTCGATTACTTCGCCGAGATGGACCCGATGAAAGCGGTTTCGACGGCCGGCGTTATTGCCAGCCTGTTCGGACTGATGAACCTGTTCGCTCGCACGATGGGCGGCGTGATGGGCGACCGCTTCGGTGAGAAGTGGGGCCTGAAAGGACGAGTGCGTTGGCTGTTCATCGCGTTGTTCTGCGAAGGCCTGGCTCTAATGGTCTTCTCGCAGATGAACGTTCTGGCCCTGGCAATTCCAACACTGATCGTCTTCAGCCTGTTCACTCAGATGTCGGAAGGAGCGACCTACTCGGTCGTGCCGTTTGTTAATCGCAAAGCCCTGGGCTCAGTGGCCGGCATTGTCGGAGCCGGCGGCAACGCGGGAGCCGTCGCGGCCGGATTCCTTTTCAAGACGTCAGCCGTCACCTGGCCGACCGCGCTGCTGATTCTCGGAGCACTCGTCACGTGCTCCGCATTCCTGGCATTCACGGTTCGGTTCTCGCCCGAAGCTGAAACCGAAGCCCGCATTCACACCGAGGAAGCTCGGACTCGACGCCGCGGCGAACTGCTTGGCGCTGCCACGTAAGTACGTCCACTTTGGATTGACAAGGACTGTAGGGTCGGTTCCTACCGGCCGGTGGGAACCGGCCCTACTGCTACTCAAGCGCTCGATCTACTGCCCACAGGACACGATCATGATTTCTCCTGCTGATGAAACCACGGAATCGAACGTCGAGACGACCCCGCCCGATAGCCGCAAAACGATCGTCGTCATTGGCAACGGCATGGTCGGATTGCGTTTCTGCGAAAAGCTCGTCGAATTCGACACGGCCAGGCAGTATCGCATCGTGACGTTCTGCGAAGAGCCACGAGCTGCCTACGACCGCGTCGGCCTGACGTCGTTCTTTGCGCACCGCGACGCCCAGAAACTGATGCTCGCCCGCATGGAGTGGTATCGGGAACACGGTGTTGAGCTGCATCTGGGCGATCGCGCTTCGGAGATCGATCGCGAGGACAAAGTCGTCCGCTCGACGAAAGGCGTCGAGATTGCCTACGACTCGGTCGTCATCGCGACCGGTTCGTTCCCGTTCGTTCCGCCGGTGCCGGGCGTCGATAAGCAGGGCGTGTTCGTTTACCGGACAATCGAAGACCTCGAGCACATCATCGAGTACTCGAAGAAGTCGAAACGCTGTGCGGTGATCGGCGGCGGTCTGCTGGGCCTGGAAGCGGCCAAAGCAGCGTACGATCTGGGCCTGGAAACTCACGTCATCGAATTCGCACCGCGTCTGATGCCGCGACAGATCGACGATGCCGGCTCGCGCATTCTCGTGCAGAAGATCGAACAACTGGGAGTCAGCGTGCACCTCAACAAGGGCACGAGCGAAATCAGCGGAAACGGTCACGTCGAGCAGATGACGTTCAACGATGACTCCACGCTCGACGTCGACATGATCATCGTCTCGGCCGGCATTCGACCACGTGATGACGTCGCTCGGGACTGCGACCTCCTCGTGGGTGAGCGAGGCGGCATTCAGGTCAACGATCACCTGCAGACTTCCGACCCGGACATTTACGCAATCGGTGAATGCGCGCTGCACGGTGGCATGGTCTACGGCCTGGTGGCCCCTGGATATGACATGGCCGAGACCGTCGCTGCGAATCTGACCGGCGGCGACCGGCGGTTCAGTGGCACCGACTTATCGACGAAGCTGAAGCTGATGGGAGTCGATGTCGCGAGCTTCGGCGACTACGAATCAGGCCCCGACAAGGCGACTCCGCTTTCGTTCGAAGAGCCGTTCTCCGGAGTCTACAAAAAGCTGCTGTTCAGCCTGAACGGGAAGCGTCTGCTCGGCGGCATCCTCGTGGGAGACGCCGCTGACTACGGATCGCTGCTCATCATGAGCAAAACCGATAAGGACTTGCCATGCGCACCGCATGAATTGATCGTCGGCAGCAGCAGCGGAGCCGCACTCGGCAATGTCGACGGCATGCCCGAAGACGCGCAGATCTGCTCGTGCAACAACGTCAGCAAGGGCGATATCTGCAATGCGATCTGCGATCAGGAACTCGACTCAGTTGGCGCCGTCAGGATGTGTACAAAAGCCGGCACCGGCTGTGGTGGCTGCCTGCCGCTGGTGACCGACCTGTTCAACGCCGAAATGAAACGCTCCGGCAAAGAAGTCGTCAATCATCTGTGCGAGCATTTTCCGTATTCACGGTCCGAGCTGTTTGCGATCGTCAAGGTGAAGAATCTCGAAACCTTCGCGCAGGTCATGACCGAATGCGGGCAGGGCAACGGCTGCGAAGTCTGCAAGCCGGCGGTCACGTCAATCCTGGCCTCGCTCTGGAATGAGAACATTCTGGAAGGCTCGCACCAGACACTGCAGGACACCAACGACCGCTTTCTGGCGAACGTTCAGCGAGGCGGATCTTACTCGGTCGTGCCGCGAGTTCCCGGCGGCGAGATCACTCCCGACAAGCTGCTGGCCATTGGCGAAACGGCGAAGAAGTTCAAACTTTACACCAAGATCACCGGCGGGCAGCGGATCGACATGTTCGGCGCGAACGTGCAGGATTTACCCGACATCTGGGAGCGGCTCATTGATGCCGGATTCGAAAGCGGACATGCTTACGGCAAGGCTCTGCGAACGGTGAAGAGCTGCGTCGGCTCGACGTGGTGCCGTTACGGAGTGCAGGATTCCGTCGGTTTCGCGATTCGCGTTGAAAATCGATACAAGGGCATCCGCGCGCCGCACAAAATCAAGATGGCCGTCTCCGGTTGCGTTCGGGAATGCGCCGAGGCTCAGTGCAAAGACGTCGGACTGGTCGCCACCGAAAACGGCTACAACCTTTACGTGTGCGGCAACGGAGGAGCGACACCTCGTCACGCGGATCTGCTGACGGTCGATATCGATGAGGAAATGGCCATTCGATACATCGACCGGCTGTTGATGTATTACATCTCGACCGCCGACAAGCTGACCCGCACCAGCGTGTGGCTCGGAAAACTGGAAGGCGGCATCGATCATCTCCGCGACGTCGTTATTCACGATTCGCTCGGCCTCTGCGACGAACTCGAATCGCAGATGCAGCACCTGATTGACAACTATCAGTGCGAATGGACGCGCGTCGTCAACGACCCCGCGCAGCGAGCCCGCTTCCGCCAGTTCGTCAACACCGAGGAAGAAGAACCGACCATCGAATTCGTCTCGCAGCGCGATCAGTCACGACCGGCGGACTGGAACGACGAGCTGACTTCGCTCGAACTGTTTGGAGAACTTAAAGTCCGCGAAGAGAAACTGCTGAGTAACGGCGGCGGAGAACTCATGCAGCAGACTCGGTGGGTGCAGGTCGGCACGGTCGACAATTTTCCATACGACGGCGGAGCAACGATCAAATACGGGAAATCACAGATCGCCGTCTTCAACTTCGCCAGCCGAGGCAAGTGGTACGCCTCTCAGAACATGTGCCCGCACAAGAAAGCGTTCGTGCTTTCACGCGGCATCGTGGGAGACCAGTCCGGCACTCCCAAAGTCGCCTGCCCGCTGCATAAGAAAACGTTCTCGCTGGAGACCGGTGAATCTCTGCAGGGCGAAGACTACGACATCCGCACCTTCCCGGTGAAAGTTGAAGACGGCAACGTGTTCCTGGACCTCCCGCCAACCGAAATTCTGGACGAGCTGCTCGCTACAGAAATCGGCTGCAGTCTGGCAACATCCTGCCAATCAAAACGCGAACCCGTCCCGGTGTGAAGTGGATGCTCCCGGACGGCGACTCAGACAGGCATCGTTCTCCGGGGAAATTCATGACCACCATCCGACCTGCACAAACTGCCGACCTGCATGGCATCACTGAAATCTTTAATGAGGCCATTCTGAAAACAACATCATCGTTCTTCCTCGAACCTCGGACAGTCGACGACATGAGGCAGTGGCTGGAATCTCACGATCAGAGACATCCCGTCCTCGTCGCGGAAGTCGATTCCCGAGTCGTCGGCTGGACGTCACTGACCAAATGGTCCGAACGCGAAGCCTACGACGGCACGGCCGAAACGTCGTTCTACGTCAAAGAGTCACACAGAGGGCAGGGCATCGGGCGGCAGCTCAAACAGAGGATTATCGAAGAGGCACGAGGACTGAATTATCACACATTGATCGCCCGCATGGCCGAAGGCAGCGATGCCAGCAGGCATCTCAACGAACAATTCGGCTTTGAATTCGTCGGCACATTGAAAGAGGTCGGCTTGAAATTCGGACGACTTCTCGACGTACACATTTACCAGTTAATGCTGAAATGACGACCACAAACACTGGCTGATCGGCCGGCACTGAAACAGGCATGAGCAAAGAAGCAGCCACCATCGAACCAGGCACCATCGCTACGGATGAACATTCCGTCGTCGCGACTGGTCCAGGCTTTCCACAAAACGATAACCCGTCGAATGACAGCACATCGAGCCCGACACTCCTGGGGCGTCTCCTGGCAGACCAGCAGGAGCTGACGGCGGTTGAGCAGTTCTCGCTCGCGTACAGCGAACAAACTGCTCCCGCTCAATCGAAATTCTACTCGTCGTTGATTCCCGCAACGCCGCCGGGACCGGGGCAGCAGTACGCGTTTGATGTGAATCTCGATCAATGCTCGGGGTGCAAGGCGTGCGTGACGGCGTGTCACTCGCTGAACGGTCTCGATGAAACGGAAACCTGGCGCGACGTCGGTCTGCTGATCGGAGGCACCAGCACCAACCCGGTCATGCAGCATGTCACGACGGCCTGTCATCACTGCCTGGAACCGGCCTGCATGACGGCCTGCCCGGTCGATGCCTACGAGAAAAATCTGATCACGGGCATTGTGAAGCACCTCGACGATCAATGTTTCGGGTGCCAGTACTGCACGCTCGCCTGCCCGTATGACGTGCCGAAATATCACAAGCAGAAGGGCATTGTGCGGAAGTGCGACATGTGCTCGGATCGGCTTTCCGCGGGAGAAGCTCCGGCCTGTGTGCAGTCGTGCCCTCACGAAGCCATCTCCATTCGCATCGTCGATTGCGAACGGGTCATCGAGGACTCGGAAGCAGATCGGTTTCTGCCGGCGGCGCCCGAGCCACACATCACACTCCCCACCACGACCTACCGCACGAAGCGAGTCTTCCCCCGTAACCTGTTACCGGCTGATTATTTCTCGGTGTCGGCGCAGCATCCGCACTGGCCGCTGATCATCATGCTGGTGCTGACGCAACTTTCTGTCGGTGCGTTTCTTTCGGGACTCGTCCTCGAAAGATTTCTCGACGAAACACTGATTGCGACCATGCGACCGGTGCACTCGATGAGCGCGCTGGTGTTCGGGCTGTTGGCGCTGGCCTCCAGCACGCTGCACCTGGGGCGTCCGCAATTCGCGTGGCGGGCGGTCATCGGGCTACGGCATTCATGGCTCAGTCGCGAGATCGTTGCGTTTGGAGTCTTTGCCGCGCTAGCCATCGTTTACGCCGCGGGAAACTGGTTCGCTCCTGAACTGCTCATCGAAACTGAATTCTTCCGCTCATGGCTGGGCTGGGGAGTCGCCGCGTCGGGTCTGATCGGCGTGTTCTGTTCGGTGATGATCTACGCGTTCACGCAGCGAGCGTTCTGGAGTTTCACTCAATCTTCGATTCGGTTCGGGCTGACGACGTGTCTGCTGGGCGTCGCCGCCGTCTGGCTGACGCTGCTGCTCGTCTCGACGCTGGGAAGCAGCGCGGCGTCGGTCAGCGTGTCGGGAATCATTGCGACTCACGGCGGAAACATCTGCCAGTCACTGTTGCTGTTGATGGGGCTGAAGCTGCTGTTCGAGGCGAACCTGCTGCGACCCCTGATGAGCCGCCAGATCACGCCGATGAAGCGATCAGCGATGCTGATGACCGGCTCGCTAGCCAGCGTGACGATTGCTCGATTTGCCTGCGGAGTTCTTGGAGGTCTTGCCATGCCGGCACTTCTTCTTCGAGCGACTTCCGAAACTCCGCAGGATCCTGTTTTCCTGGTCATCGTGACGAGCATGCTGTTCGTCGCGTGTCTGGCCGGCGAGCTGTTGGAACGGTACCTGTTCTTCGCGGCTGTCGCGTCGCCGCGCATGCCCGGTTCGCTGAGGAGCTGATAAGTCATGCCGCCTGAAGTCGTTGCCGACGTAGTCCAACCCGTTGAATTTGAATTGCCAATCGTGCAGGAATCCCGGCTGCCGTCGTTCATGCATCAGCGGGACGGGCACCTGACTCGCGAACTGTTACTCGAACCGGGCGGTTTCGGTCTGGGTCAGGTGCCGGCGAAATCAAAACCCGACGCGACAACGACGATGGTCTGCGGGTACTGCTCGACTGGCTGCGGCCTCAATATTCATCTGAAAGATGGTGAGGCCGTCAGCCTCACGCCAACGACCGAGTACCCCGTCAACCTCGGCATGGCCTGCCCAAAAGGATGGGAAGCGCTCACCGTGCTTGACTCGCCGGACCGAGCGACGCGGCCGCTGCTGAAGAACTCGTCAGGCAAACTCGTGCCGACCGACTGGGATACGGCACTGCGCACCTTCACTGATCGCTTCAAAGAAATTCAGCAGCGTCATGGGACGGAGTCCGTGGCGTTTCTCAGCACCGGGCAGATTCCCACGGAAGAAATGGCTCTGCTCGGTGCTCTGACCAAATTCGGCATGGGCATCCTGCACGGCGACGGCAACACGCGGCAGTGCATGGCCACGTCCGTCGTCGCGTACAAACAGTCGTTCGGTTTCGACGCGCCGCCGTACACGTACCAGGATTTCGAGGAGTCCGATGTGATCGTGCTGATCGGCAGCAACCTGTGCATCGCTCACCCGATCATGTGGGAACGGGTCATGCGAAACCCGCACGGCCCGGAAATCGTCGTCGTCGATCCCCGCATGACCGAAACCGCCATGCAGGCCACGCAGCATCTGGCGCTCGCTCCGAAATCCGACCAGTCACTGCTGTACGGCATCGCCAGAATTCTGATCGAGAATGACTGGCTCGACGAATCGTTCATCGAGAAGAGCACGACCGGATTCGCCGAGTTCGCTGAGTACGTCCAGCAGTTCTCGCCCGAACGAGTCACGCAGGACACCGGCCTCGCGTCCGAGCAGGTCGAACGCCTGGCCGAGACCATCCACGCCGGCCAGCGGGTTTCCTTCTGGTGGACGATGGGCGTCAATCAGAGTTACCAGGGAGTGCGCACGGCACAGGCGATCATCAACCTCGCACTGATGACCGGAAACATCGGCCGGCCAGGGACGGGAGCGAACTCGATCACCGGGCAGTGCAACGCGATGGGCTCGCGACTTTTCAGCAACACCACCAACCTGCTGGGCGGACACGACTTCGCGAACGACGAGCATCGCGAGAAAGTCGCGGGCATCCTTGAAATCGACTCGGAACAAATCCCGCGCGAACCGTCCTGGGCTTACAACGAGATCATCGAAGGTATCCTGCGAGGGAAAGTCAAAGGCCTGTGGGTCGTCTGCACGAATCCGGCACACTCGTGGATCAATCAGACGCAATGCCGCGACATACTGGAGCGACTCGACTTCCTCGTCGTGCAGGACATGTATCACTCCACCGAGACCGCACGCATGGCGGACCTCGTGATTCCCGCCGCTGGCTGGGGCGAGAAAGAGGGCACGTTCATCAATTCTGAACGTCGAGTCGGCGTGCTGAAGAAAGTCCGTAAAGCACCGGGACAGGCACTGTCCGACTTCTCCATCTTTCGACTGGTCGCTGAATACTGGGGCGTCGGGAAGATGTTCCAAAAGTGGAGTTCGCCCGAGGCGGTCTTCCAGATTCTCAAGCAACTCTCCGCCGGCCAGCCGTGCGACATCACGGGCATCGACGATTACCGCATGCTCGACGAACTGGGCGGCGTGCAATGGCCGTTCGAAAGTCGAGGGTCAAGAGTCGAGGGACGAGTGGCAGAAAACAAAGGCTCTTGTCTCTCGCTCCTTGACCCTCGGCCCTCCAACGAGCGTCGCCTGTTCGAAGACGGTCGCTTCTACCACGCTGACGGCAAGGCGAAGTTCTTGTTCGAAGATCCCAGACCTATGCCCGAGCAGCCGTCTGACCAGTTTCCTCTGGTTTTGTTGACCGGGCGAGGGACGGCTTCGCAATGGCACACGCAGACTCGGACCTCAAAGTCAGCGGTCCTGAGGAAACTCTACCCGGCCAAGCTATACGTCGAAATCAACCCGAGCGACGCCCGCAAGCGCGGCATCAATCCGCAGGACTCGGTGATCGTCATGACGCAGCGCGGGCGAATTCGCGCCAGTGCGTTTGTCACTCCGAACGTTCAACCCGGCCAGCTCTTCCTGCCGATGCACTACGAAGAGGTCAACCAGTTGACGGACGCCGTCTTCGATCCGTACTCGAAGCAACCTTCGTACAAGGCCTGTGCGGCTCAGATTCTCCGACTGTAGGCGGACAGTGTCACATTGAAATCCGATCAGCCGCAGAGTACGTGAAGCGGATCGGCGGCGCCTTCAACCGTTCAGACGCCTGATAGTCGTTCGGTCGAGTCACCGAATTCGGGCAGTTCGAGCCCCATGCGATCCATGATCGACAGGTACAGACTGCAGAGTCGGCGGTTGTCGTCGCCGGAATTGAGGTAGTCGAGTGAGCGGCCGGTCTTCAAAGTGCCACCAAGACCACCGGCGAGAATACACGGCACTCGCGTTCCGTTGTGCGCGTTCCAGTGCTCCGAAACGAACATCAGGCACGAGTTGTCCAGGACCGTGCCGTCGCCTTCCTGCATTTCGGACAACCGTTTGATCAGGTACGCGTACTGCTCGACGTGGCAGTTGACGATCGACTGGAACTCCGGACCCTCGTTTGAGTGCGAGTAGCTGTGATGGTCGTCTTTGATGTCAAGGAATGGGTAAACCTGCCCGGAGAGATCGTGCGACATCAGCAGCGTCGCGACGCGGGACCGGTCCGTCTGAAATGCCATCGCAATGATGTCACACATCAGGCGCGAGTACTCGCGGAAGTCTCGCGGCTGACCTTCGGGAGGCCGCTGCTCGTTCGTGATTGCGTGTGAAGTTTCGCCCTGCTGGCTTTCGAGTTTCTTGAGACGTTTTTCGGTTTCGCGAACCGACGTCAGGTACTCGTCGATTTTTACTCGGTCGGAGTTACTGACCTGCCGACGGAGATCGTTGGCCTGTTCACGGACCTGGTCGAGAATGCTGGCCTGCAGCCTGCTGGTCTGTGTTCCAAACAGCGTGTCGAACGCCAATGACGGATACAGCTCAATCGGAACTGGCGAGCTTGGGTTGCGCCACGAAATGTGGGACGCATAGACCATCGAGTACTGGCTTTCGTGGAAGCCGCTAACGGGTTGCTCGCAACCAAGGACGAGACTCGGGACGAAAGTTTCGTCATCGAAGTGCTTCGCCAGTCGCTGGTCCATGCTGACGCCGCCGAGGATCTCTCTACCGCGTTTGAGATTCGCGCCGGACAGAATGTTGCCGGTGCATTTTGCGTGACCGCCGTTGCCGTGCCGGTTGTACAAACCGTTAATGACGTTGAGGTTCTCTTTGAAGGGCTCCAGCGATTTCAGGCTGGAACCCAGTTCCATGTCCGCGCCGTCGCCTTTCGACCACCAGTGCGGAGGCGAAATGCCATCACCGATGAACATGCACGAAAACCGTTGCGGTTTCTTCGTCGGCGAGGCTGCTGTCTCGTTTCCCCAGAGATGCGAGGACTCCAGCCACGGCAGGGCGAATGAGAAGCCAAGACCTTTGAGCAGAACACGTCGAGAGAGGTTGTGATCGTTCATATTCTGATACGCCAGTCTAATTCGGGAGGCGGGATGCTGCACGGAATCGAGCGACTGAGAAGTCGCGGCAACGCTCGTTGCGGAACTGCGAACTCAGTACCACCGTCTCAAAAAGTGAGCTGAAACGATAGTCATTTTGTTCTAACGCTGTCTCTAGCTCTTCAAGTAATGGCTGATCTGACAGGACCAGTGACCGACCCAGTGCGTATCCGACAAACTTGCGGCAGAGGGTTCGGATGAATTCGTCCCGGCGCTGCGTCGCGAGATATTTGCCAAATTCAGCAACGCCGCGTGCTTCTTTCCCGTTCGGCAATTTAACAACATTGTCGACAGCCCTTCCTGCCAAATCCTTGCCGCGGGCTCTTCCGATTGGATCAAAGCCTTCCATCGCCAGCCCGATCGGATCAAACCGAACATGGCAACGTGCACATTTGGCGTCGTCCGTGTGCAGCTTGAGCAGTTCCCGAATGGTCTTTCCATTCGTGTCCGTTTCCTTTGCCGGCAGGACGGCGACATCGGCCGGCGGAGCAGGAATGTGCTGGCCCAGCACTTTGTGGAACACCCAGAAGCCGCGCTTGACGGGGCTCGTCCGTTCCGGCTGAGAGAACTTTGTCAGGAACACGGCCATGCCGAGCATTCCACCACGGCCTTGCTGGCGGATGCCTTCAACCCGCAACCATCCGTCGTTCTGCTCGCGGGAGTTCTGCCGATTGAATGGCAGGCCGTAATGCTTCGCGAGTCTCTCATTAACTAACGTCGTATCACTGCTGAGCAGGTCTGTCACCGGTCGGTTGTTCTGGATCAGGTCGGTGATGACTCGTGTTGGTTCTTCGAACATCGACTGCCGGAGCGCATCGTCGAAGTCGCGGAAGACTTCTCGATTGACCGACTCCTGTGAAAGAAAATCGCGGTGCCCCAACCACTGCCCGAAGAACTCCAGCGCGAACTCGCTTACCTTCGAATCCTTCAACATGCGGCGAGTATGATTCCGCAGCGAGTTGTCGTCAGCGAGCTGGCCCGACTCAGCGGCGGCCAGCAGTTCGGCGTCGGGCATTGATGACCAGAGGAAATAACTCAACCGTGACGCCAGCGAGACACTCGAAAGTGGTCGTACAGAATCTCCAGCTGGCGGTGGATCCATGCGGTAGGTGAAGTGCGGCGACATCAGCAGACTGATTATCGTGGCACGAACAGCCTGCTCAACGCCGTACTCGGGCTGCTGGCTGATTCCGTGAAAGAACGAGCTGAGTTTCTTAAGTTCATCGTCGGTCAAGGGCCGTCGGTAAGCCCGGTGGGCAAGGTCTTCCAGCTGTCGCAGGTAGACAGGCTCGGCGTGCCTTAGTGTCGTGGACTGCTGCTTCAGACCGGTGCGGATCGTTTCGAAGAAGACATGGATCGGGTGACTGGTGAGTTCCACGCCACTCGTCGTCACATTCGATCGTTCCAGATAGATGTCTCGAAACCGCGACAGCGTTTCGTCTTCGACGAGCTTCGGATCCTCTTCCTTGATCGAATCGAAATCTGCATGCTTCATGAAATTTCGCTCGGAGCGCTCGAAGAAGACGAAGCCTCGCAGGAGCTTCTCGGCGATACCGGTACCGAAGCGTAACTCGACCCACAGTCGATTCAGTTCTTCGTTCTGTCGCTCATTGAGCACCAGTTTGCACAGTGGCTGGTCGTCTCTGAAAAACCCTTCGATCAAGTGGAAACCGGCTGACAGTCCTCGAGTCTCGTCGACATAAAGAAACCGGTTGGGAAATGTCGAACAGAAGGCTTCGCACGACGACTGCAATGTTTCAGCGACGGGATGTTCGGGATTCACCAGAGGAAACTGTGGACTCGCGAGTTCTTCATCCGAAGGCTGGCGGTTGAACATCGCGACGGCCGCGAAGCCATCTTTCGAATGTTGACGGTCCAGCGTGGCCCTTGCGTGGAAGTAGATTCTTTTCTCTTCACCAAACGCCTTTGTCGGAAGTGTGATTTCGAGCAAAGTCGGAGCTGCAAGTACCATGCTGGTTGACGCGACTTCAGCTCCGGCCGGGTGAGTTCCAAAGTTCAATCGCTCCAACTGGTCCGGCGCGTGTTCCTTCAGGAGTTCCTGCAGCGGTGTGTTGTTCGCCTCATCACCGACCTTGTACTGGTTTGCTGTCTTTGTGCTGAAGTTGAGATCGCTCAATACGACGAGTCCGTCTTCCCCGGCAGCCTGTTCTCCGATTTGAATGAACAAACTGATTGATTCTCTCTTATTCAGATCGTGCAACTCGACATTCAGCTGGCGTGCGTTTGTGATCAGCCCTCCGTTGAACGCGTCACGCTCGGCTGCCGTTCTGTTCCGCCGGTCGATGTGAAAGATGGGAGGATTACCAGCGTTGGAGACGATGGCCTGCGTTTCGACCTTACAAAGTTGTTGACCGAGCTGCTTAATCAGTCGCGCCAGTCGTCGAATTCCGGGCAGTGCGAGGGACAAGTCGTCGAGTTCCGACAAAGCCTTCCACTGCTGCTGAATCTGCCCCGGAAACACGTTGTGATCGATCTTCACGTTCAGGTAGTCCGACAGTCGCTGAAGGTACTTTGGGCTGAGGCTATGTTCATCGGCCAGTTGTTCGATCGTCTGCGCAACTGATTTCGATTTCTGAGCCCCGAATGCCCAGGCGGCAGTCAGATATTTTTCATAGTCGACATTGTGTCGCTTGTAGAATTCGATGATCGCGTTTTCGTAGAACTTCTTCTGGTCGGCGTAAGTCACGACCGAGTAGGGAGCGAAGCGAAGCCCGGACGGCGTCAGCAGAACATGATCAGCAACTTCCTGCGCCCCGGCGTAGTACTTCTTGAACAGGCTCGGCGACATGATCAGTGCTTCGCCGGTGTTGTTGAATCCTTCGCCCGACGCGGGATCGAGCGGAAACGATCTCGCTGGTTGAATATCGACGCCGGTCAGATCTCGAATCGTGTAGTTGTACTCGGAGTTCGTCAGTCTCCGGGGCAGAACAACTCCCGGATCTCCGGCCAGCTTACGAGCTTCTTCAACCAGCAACTGTTGCAGCGTCTTCAGCATCTCAGTGCGAAGCTCGTCAGAGGGCTGCTTCGCGTCTTCCGGCGGCATCTCTCCCTTCTTCATGAAAGAGATGACGTGTTCCCACTGTCGAAAATGTTCACCGAGCATTTCGACCGACGTGTACGACGTCAGATTAAGCTCGCCTTCCGACGTTTTCTGATTGTGGCACTCGACACAGTACTCATTGACAAACGGGACAACCCGCTCGCGAAACACGTCTTCCGCGTAAACCTGGGAGGGGATGAGTATCAGCAGCAGACAGGTAATCGGCGATTTCATTCAGCTTCCTGACAGTCACAATCCGGATCGAGTCGTGGTGCTGACCACGGCCAGAATTCTCAAACAGGCAATCGTCGTAGTCTATTCCTTTCAAATCGCTTTCGCCTTTGAGTTGAGCAATCGACCACCAAACACGGCTTCAGGAATCTCGGCAACGTCGATGCTGTGAAATCTTCCGGCCCACAGTTATCCTCGCTCCTCGTTATGGAATGAGTGAAACAAATTCTGCTGAGGGACGCTGGAGAAAACATGTGGGCGGCAAGGCGCTAGCCGCCGGTTCCTTCTTTCCTGCAAAACTGGCGGCTAGCGACTTGCCGCTCACAGGAAACGGACACCTGATTCTTCAACGATCCTTATCCTCGGCTATCCACGGAGGAATGCTGTGAGAGACCTCGCCTTACTGATCACGCTGGCGGTGCTGGTCGGCTCGACCATCGCTGCGAGTGCTGCCGATCCTGCCATCAAATATCCGGAGACCCAACGTGTGGATCATGTCGATGTTTATCACGGAGTGAAGGTTGCTGATCCTTACCGCTGGCTGGAAGACGACGTCCGTGAATCGAAGGACGTTGAGAAATGGGTTGCCGATCAGAACAAGGTGACGTTCGGTTATCTCGACGGAATTCCCGAGCGAGCGTACATCAACAAGCTGCTGACGAAGCTGTGGAACTATGAGAAGTTCAACTCGCCATTCAAGGCCGGCGGGCGGTACTACTATTACTACAACTCGGGCCTGCAGAATCAGTACGTGCTCTACGTGCAGGATTCGCTCGACAGCGAAGCGCGAGTCCTGATGGATCCGAACTCGTGGTCAGAAGACGGTACGGTGGCACTGTCGGGAACCGCGTTCAGTGACGACGGACGTTACGTTGCGTACGGCGTTCAGGAAGCGGGCTCTGACTGGCGGAAGTGGAAGATCCGCGAGATTGAAAGTGGTCGGGTGCTTGATGACAAGCTGAACTGGATCAAGTTTAACTCGCCAGTCTGGAGTAAAGACGGCAACGGTTTGTTCTACGCCCGTTATCCCGAACCAGTCGCTGACGCCGAGTTCCAGGCGCTGAATCTCAACATGAAGGTTTACTATCACCGCGTCGGGTCTTCGCAGGATCGCGACGTGCTGGTTTACGAGTATCCGGAAGAACCCGAGTGGGGATACGGATGCGACGTCACCGAAGATGGCCGTTACCTCGTGATGACCGTGTGGAAGGGCACCGACGACAAGTACCGCATCGTATACCGCGATCTCGAAGAACCGTTCGGCCTGCCGACCGAGCTGATCTCGACGTTCGACAACGAGTACACCTTCGTCGGAAACGATGGTCCGGTGTTCTTCTTCAAGACGGACCTGGAAGCTCCGCTGCGAAGATTGATTGCGATCGACATTCGAAAGCCGTCACCCGGGGACTGGAAAGAGATTATTCCTCAGACAAAGGAGACGCTGCGGAGCGTCGATCTGGTTGGAAACACTTTTGTTGCGAGTTACCTCAAGGATGCGAAGACGCAGGTCAACATCCATTCGATGAGAGGCGAGTTCATTCGTGAGGTCGAGTTTCCAGGCATCGGGTCTGCATCCGGATTCGGCGGACGACGCAACGACACCGAAACGTTTTACACATTCGACAGTTTTGCCACGCCGCCGAGCATCTACCGTTACGACATCATCACGGGAAAGAGCATTCCTTTTCGCCAGGCGAATGTGAAGTTCAACCCGGATGACTACGAGACAAAACAGGTCTTCTACGAGAGCAAAGATGGAACGAAGGTGCCGATGTTTATTGTGCATCGAACAGGCATCAAACTCGATGGCAGCAACCCGACTCTGCTGTACGGTTATGGCGGTTTCAATATCCCACTGCCGCCGCGGTTCTCGATCACCAGGCTCGGCTGGATGGAACTCGGCGGTGTGTTCGCAGTGGCGAACCTGCGAGGCGGCGGCGAGTACGGCGAGACCTGGCATCGAGCAGGTACGAAGCTGTTGAAGCAGAATGTGTTTGACGACTTCATCGCCGCGGGCGAGTGGTTGATCGACAAGGGTTACACGTCGAAAAAGAAACTCGGAATCCAGGGCGGCAGTAACGGTGGCCTGCTGGTCGGAGCGTGCCTGACTCAGCGACCAGATTTGTTCGGAGCTTGTCTGCCAGCGGTCGGTGTGATGGACATGCTGAGATTCCACAAGTTCACAGCCGGGCGATTCTGGGTCGATGATTATGGTTCAGCGGATGTCTCGGAAGAATTCAAGGTATTGAGGTCGTATTCGCCGTATCACAACATCAAAGATGGTGTCAGCTACCCGGCAACACTCGTTACAACGGCGGACACAGACGACCGAGTCGTACCGGGACACAGTTTCAAGTTCGCCGCTCAACTGCAGAAGTCGCAGGCTGGTAGTGCTCCGGTTTTAATCCGCATCGAAACGAAAGCCGGTCATGGAGCAGGAAAGCCGACGGCGAAAGTTATCGAGGAATACACTGACCAGTGGGCGTTCCTCGTGAAGAATCTGGGAATGACGATTCGCCGCGCGGAAGATTGATTGGTCTGTAATTCGCGAAACGAAAAAAGCTCGCCGCCACACGGATCGTGGCGACGAGCTTTTCGTTTTCATCAGGCAGCGTATGCCGTTAATCATCGGTCGGTGGAAGCGGGACTTCAGAGACGTTCTCTGATCCGGGGCCACCATCGGAGCCCTTGTACGCGTTATCTTCAGGCTGGCGATAGGAAACCTTCACCGAATCCTCAGGATCGAGCTTTTCTGACAGTTCCTGGTTGGCAGCCGGTTCGTCTTTGTTATCGACAGTCGCTTCCTCGGCAAGGATCGGTTTTGCAACTTCGCTGTCAAACACTGATGGCTTGTCCGCCTTCTGCTCAGTTTTTTCGGATTGTGGCTCCGTATTGCTCAACGGACGGACGTTCGGGTCCGTCTCAACTTTCGTCAGCCGTTCAGTTCTGGCTGGTTGCGATGCCTCGTCGATCTTGCGAGCTGTGCCTGGTTCGAGCCTTGCTGGTTTTGCGGGATCGGCTTTGCTGATTTCAGGCTTTGCATCGGAAGGTGTTGACGGAGTCGAAGTAGCGATCTTGTCGTTGGGAGTCGTCGGTTTGACGTCGCCTGACGCGATTGCTGGATCAAGCAGCTTTTTCGGTTCTGTTTGCTTTGGTGATCCAATGGCGAGACTTGCCTCGGCTGGCTTGAAACCCGCTCGCTGTCGGTAAAGAACAAGAGCGTGTAGAGCGTGATACAAAGGCCCGCAATCAGCGGCGGCTCTGCGGTTTTCGACGAGGTCGTTGGCCACAGCGTGAATTGCGTTCTGCAGCCAATCCTGCTGCAGTTCGTCGTCGCGAGCAGCCACCATCAGGTACTCGAGAATGTGCCCGGAAGTGGCGATGCGTTTGCCGAAGTCTGTGCTTTGTCCCGGACCTTTGAAGTACTCGGTCGAAAACGTCCCATCAGGGTTCTGCAGCGCCTTTGATTTAGCGATGTACGATTTGATTTTCTGGTCGGCTTCGAGCCAGATACCCCGCAGCGGCTTTCCGGTAGCAAGGTACGAGTTCCGAGCCAACGCCAGCGCGAACAGGCCGTGAGTTCCACCACACGCCGCTTCGTTGGGATCGGCGTACGTCTGAATCTGAACGAGCCGCTCGATGCTCCATGGTTCGCCAGAGGTACTGAACCATTCGCTATCGACGGGTAGATATCGCGACAGCGCCCACAACGTCCAGGTGATCTCTTCGCGATCGTTCACGTCGGCCTTGGCGTTGTTGATCATGTCCTGAATCGTGACCTGACCGCCGACAGTCGTGTTGAAAGCAAAGTCGACCGGCAGCTCGGACATCGTAGCGATCGCCAGAAACTGATTCGGATGACCTTCGAACGCGTAGGGCTCGGTGAAAGTGTGGAAGCGTCCGCCGTGCGGAGTGTGCTCGATGATCGGCGTGCCTTTGTAAAGACGACGCTCGGTCAGCCAGTTCAGTGCTGAAACTTTTTCGCCGTCGACCTTGATCAGATACTCGCTTCGAAGAGCCAGCAGACCGTGCATGATCTGCCAGGGAGTATGCACATCAGCGGTCAGGTAGCGGCGCGACGTGATTGAGATCGCATCGTTCACCAGTTGCGGAAGGTCGGTCTTTCCGTCAGCAACGGTTTCTTCCGCAGCAACCTGTATCGTTTCGCCATCGCCGGGCGACGTTTTTACGTCCGCGTCGGCAGCGAGAGCAACGGTAACTGCCAGTGAGGCAGCAGTGCTCATGCATATCGAGGCGATCCGTGGCCAGCGAATCATCAATATCATGGGGGCCAATCTCCTGGTGGCTGTTCTGGTTGAGTGATTCCCAAATCGGAACCGTGGCCATCTGCTTACATCGTCCGTTGGCAAATGACCTCTATGGGGCAAATGGAGCAACTGCTCGATCCGACCAGACGTCAGCATCTTACCTGTCGCGTCCTGTTTATCTATTCGGTAATCTCGACCCGAACGCTCCATTTCAATTGGCAGGCGACCATTGGCGGAGCCAGCCTGGCAGATTTCGTCAGGACATTCGCGGCAGGCCGAGTAATCGTCAAAGTTTACCGACGCGCGGATCGACTAGACGTCTCCGAAAACCTGAGGTGTTCGACAGAGACCAGCGGCACTGGCAGCGTTCACGTCGTTCGTTTCGAAGAATGTGCAAGCTCTGTAAAGAGCGGGCCCGGCGAGATTTGCGTCGGTAGAAAGCCCGTCAGACCGCCGCTATCATCCCTCGCCCCTGGAGCCCGGGCGGTGCTGGGCCGGGAGCAAAACAGATGCGTGGAATGTTCCACAGCAGCGGAATTAGTTCTGGCAAACACACAACTGGTTCAGGGTTTACAGCGTGCGTGAAGCGGAGCGAAATGCACCGTACGGTATGACTGAGATGTACGATTAGTTTTTTCGCTGCTCCCCAGCGTGGCTGGTTTGCCGCAACTAAAGAGGACCGGGAGACTGCCACGAGTGATGTGCGCACGGCTCGCGTGTCTTTGCTCTGTAACTGGTTACCCCGGCTGTGACAGCAACTTCAGACGAGCGGACAGATCGCGATGAAAATTCATGAGTTTCAGGCTAAAGAACTACTCAAGGTCGCTGGAGTTACCGTTCCTGACGGCATCGTCGCCAGCAGCCCGGACGAGGCGGTCGAAGCGTTTGAGCAACTGGGTGGCAAACTGGCAGTCGTCAAGGCTCAGATCCACGCTGGTGGACGAGGCAAGGGACGCTTCAAGGAGCACCCGGATCAACCAGGCGTGGTGCTGGTCCGCTCTGCAGGCGAAGCTCGCGAGCACGCCGAGCGCATGCTGGGCAGCACGCTGGTGACGATTCAGACAGGCGAGGAGGGCAAGCAGGTCAATACTCTGCTGGTCGAAGCCGGGCTGGACATTGCTTCCGAGCTGTACGCTGGCGTCGTTGTTGACCGAGCGGCTGGTGGCCCCGTGTTGATCATGTCGTCCGAGGGTGGGACCGAAATTGAAAAGGTCGCTCACGACTCCCCGGAGAAAATTCTGAACTGCAACGTCGATGCCGGATACGGTCTGCAGGCGGCTCAGGTTCGCAAGCTGGCACATCAGCTTGGTCTAAGTGCCGCAGCGGCAGCGAGCGCTCAGAAGTTCCTGCCGAAGCTGGCGAAGTTCTTTACCGACAACGACTGCACTCAAGTGGAGATCAATCCGCTTGTCGTGACAGCCGCCGGAGACTTCGTCGCTCTCGATGCGAAGGTTGCGTTTGACGACAACGCGATGTTCCGCCATAAGGAACTGCTCGAACTTCGTGACCTCAACGAAGAAGATGAATCCGAAGTCAGAGCGGGCAATGCCGGCCTGAGTTACGTCAAACTTGACGGCACGATCGGCTGCCTGGTCAACGGTGCTGGCCTTGCCATGAGCACCATGGACCTGATCAAGCACCACGGCGGCGAGCCTGCTAACTTCCTCGACGTTGGTGGCGGAGCAAACGTCGATCAGGTGACTGAAGCGTTTCGAATCATCCTTGCCGACGACAACGTGAAGGCCGTTCTGGTCAACATCTTCGGCGGCATCATGAAGTGCGACGTCATTGTCGAAGCGCTGCTCGCCGCGTACGACCAGGTCGGATTCACCGTGCCGCTGGTTGTTCGCCTGGAAGGCACGAACGTCGAGAAAGCTCGCTCGATGCTGGCCGAAAGTGGCAAAGATATCATCGCCGCCACCGACCTGACTGACGCCGCTCAGAAAGTCGTCGCGTCGATCAGCGCCTGAATCTGACGAGCCAATGCGGCCAGATCACCCCCTGAAACCATCAATCAAATTTGAGTCGGTCTTCCATGAGCATTCTTGTCAATAAAGACACGCGAGTTATCTGCCAGGGCATCACCGGTAAAACCGGCCTGTTTCATTCTCAGAAATGTCGTGAGTACGCTCGCGAAGTTCGCACGGACAGCGATGTCTTCGTCGGCGGAGTCACGCCGGGCAAGGGCGGCCAGACCGTCGACGACTTCCCGGTGTTCAACTCGGTCGCCGAAGCCATCGAGAAGACCGGTGCCAACGCGACGATGATCTTCGTGCCGCCTCCATTCTGTGCGGACGCGATCATCGAAGCAGCTGATTCGGGCATCCAGCTCATCGTGGCGATTACCGAAGGAGTTCCGACGCTCGACATGGTTCGAGTGTCGCACTACCTCGCAAAGACGAGCGCTCGACTGATCGGACCGAACTGTCCGGGAGTCATCACGCCAGGCGTCGCCAAGATCGGGATCATGCCCGGTTACATCCACACGCCGGGAACCGTGGGTCTGATCAGCAAGAGTGGCACGTTGACTTATGAAGCGGCCTGGCAGCTTGGCAACATCGGACTCGGACAGTCCACCGCGATCGGCATCGGCGGAGACCCGATCATCGGCACGAACTTCATCGATCTGCTGGAGATGTTCGAGAACGATCCAGACACCGAAGCCATCATGATGATCGGCGAAATCGGAGGTGACGCTGAAATTCAGGCCGCCAACTACATCAAGGATCACGTCACGAAGCCGGTTGCCGGGTTCATTGCCGGCCAGACAGCCCCTCCAGGCAAGCGCATGGGCCACGCTGGAGCGATCATTTCAGGTGGTGCCGGAACAGCCGCCGAGAAAATGGATGCCTTGGAAGCAGTTGGCGTCGTCGTCGCCCAAAGCCCCGCAGACATGGGCAAAGCCATGCAGGAAGCGATCACTCGCAAGAATGGCTGATCTGTTGCAGGGAGAAGTTGACGATTTTAGAACCACGAAAGAAACGAAAAACGCGAAAATCTTCGACCTGTTAAGGTCATGATTTCTTTTGTGTCATTTCGCTTTTTTCGTGGTTGTCTCTTTCCTGCATTGAGTCACGGCGAAGGTGACCAGAAGCATCAGCGCCGTGGCGAACAGAATGCTTCCGGCGTTGAGCCAGCCCTTCTGGCTGTGCCACACGATGGCGTAACCGAGGAGGCCAGAAATCAGCGAGTAATAGAGGAATACTGGAAGCGTTTTGCGGATGACGGCCCCTTCTTTACCGATCAGGCCGACGACGGCCGAAGCGGCCACGACGTTGTGTACACAGATCGTGTTGCCTGCCGCTCCTCCGACGGCCTGCAATGCCACGATCCAGTCCGGCGAGACTCCGATGCGAGTCCCGACGTTGAACTGGAACAGCGAGAACATCATGTTGCTGATCGTGTTGCTGCCAGCGACGAAGGCGCCCAGGCCGCCGATGAATGGTGAGAAGATCGGCCATGCGACTCCGGTCAGATTGGCGACTCCTTCAGCAAGAACGAGTGGCATCTTTTCGTAGCCGGAGGCGCCGTTCTGAGAATTAATAAAAACCTGAACCATCGGCACCGTGAAGACCAGCGCGACGGATGCTTTCAGGACAGTTTTACCGGACGATTTCCAGGCTCGACCGTACGCTGCCACAGACATCCGATGCAGCGGGAACGTGATCGCTGATACGACGATAAAAATTGCGCCCGGCAAGTAGAGTGGCTGGAAACTCGCAGGCTTGATCTTCATCGGCTTGCCGATCGAAAGCGACTGCGGAACGGCATTGTCCCAGTCAATGACCAGCTGCACTGATTGCAGCAGGCTTTTGATTCCCAGTTCAGGCACACGAGTCGCGACGAGCAGACCGGCTACAAAAACGTATGGCAACCATGCCTTGATCAGATTCATTGATGAGGTGGTTGAATCATCGGCTTGAATCTGCAGCGTACCGTTCCAGTCTTCGTCCCAGGTTTCTCGCGGCGCGAAGTTCCATGGTTCTTCCTTTGGCATCAGAGATCCGGTTCGCGCGGCGGTCACAACAATCGCAAGTCCGCAGAGGCCTCCAATCAGTGATGGAAACTCCGGGCCCAGGAACACGGCCACCGCCAGATACGGAAGTGTCATCGATATTGCCGAGAAGATCGCGAACGGCCAGATTCGAAGTCCGTCGGCAAACGACTGGTTCGGTCCGAAAAAACGAGTCATGAACGACACGACGAACAATGGAATCAGCGTTCCGGCGACAGCATGCAGAACGGCGACCTTCGCTCCGATGGTGGCTAGAAAACCTGGCCAGTTCATGTCACCCCAAACTGAAACAAACCCGCTGGCAGCGCCGAAATCCATCACGGCAGGGTCTCCCAGAAGTCCACCTCCAACGCCGAAGATGATCGGTGTCCCCAGTGCTCCGAAAGAAACGGGAGTGCTTTGAATCATCATGCCGGCGACGACCGCAGCCATCGCCGGGAAGCCCAGCCCAACCAGTAGTGGAACGGCGACGGCTGCCGGCGTTCCAAAGCCGGCGGAACCTTCAATGAACGAGCCGAACAGCCAGGCGATAATGATGACCTGAATGCGGCGGTCCGGTGAAATATCTGTAAAACCCTTCCTGATCGTCCGCAGAGCTCCACTTTCCTGCAGTGTGTTCAATAGCAGGATCGCTCCGAAGATGATGTAAAGCAGCGTTCCGGCGAGGATCAATCCATGGGCTGAGGCAACGGCGATTTGAATGGCTGGCACTTTCCAGACGAACAATGCCAGCCCGGCGGCCGTCAGCCAGGAAAGCGGCATTGCTCGACTGGCTGGCCATCTCAACAGGACCAGAAACAAACCAACAATGGCGATCGGCAGCATTGCGACTAGAGCGAGCATTCAATGCACCTTCGTCTGACCGGAATATCGAAGGGGCAGCAGATGGTACTGGTGACCCGAAGAAATTAAGAACCACGGAATACACGGAACGACACGGAAGCAGAAGCATCAGCGGGTGGCGTACCGTGATTTTCAGAGTCTTACAGAAAAAGATACGCAACGTGCGCGCATCTTTAGTGGCAGTCTCCCGGCCTTCTCTGGTTGTGGCAAACCAGCCTCCCCGGAAAGTGGGAATCAATGACTTCCCAATTTTCAGGCGTTTACCACATCAACCTGCTCGAACGAGCGTGTGATCGAGCAAGGCGATTCCTGAATTTACAGGATTTGAGTGAAAGGATCTGCATGTTGACCTGTACTGGCTGTCCGGAGTCCGCTGCATGAGTGAATCGCCGACGACAAGACTCAGTCTGCTGGTCCGGCTGCGCGATGCGCACGACCGGCTGGCGTGGGAGCAGTTTGTCGGGTTGTACGCTCCGCTGGTATACGGCTTCGCTCGGAAGAAAGGTCTGCAGGATGCCGACGCGGCTGACATTGCTCAGGACGTGCTGACGTCGGTCGCTCAGCAGATGCGGCAGTGGGAGTACGATCCGCAGCGAGGTTCGTTTCGTGGCTGGCTGTTCACGATCGCTCGCAACCGGTTGAGAAACTGGCTGGCGAGTCCCGCTCGGCGAATCAACGGTTCCGGAGGAGACGATCACCAGGCGGCGCTTCAGTCCCGGCCAGACGCCTCACCGGACGAGGCCGACTGGGACGCCGACTACGCTCGCCGAGTCTTCCACTGGGCAGCGGACCAGGTACGCGAACAGGTTTCCGAAAAAACCTGGCAAGCCTTCGAACTCACCGCCGTCACCGCCCGCCCCAGCCCACAAGTCGCGAACGAACTCGGCATGACCGTCGGAGCCGTCTACCTGGCCCGCAGCCGAGTCATGGCCAAACTGAAAACCTTGGTCCAAAGCGTCGGCGACGAGTGATGCCGTTTGGAAGGCGACAGTACCGCTGTCGCTCCAAACGTTCGATTGGGCACTTGCTACTTCTTGAACTCGCCCGCATCGTACCGTCGCCAGAACTCCGCGGGAGCCAGGGCCGGACCATTTGGCGAGATTGTCTTGAGACTCTGCATGCCTCGCAGGACCTCGATGCCGCGGTCGATCTTTTTTGCTTCGAAGTGCAGCTCGACCAGCGGCATGTCTGCCAGTGGGGACAGATCCCGCACGGCGGTTTCGCGGATATTTAAAAACTTCAGCGCCATGCCGCGTAGCGGTTCGAGGTTGGCGACTTTGTCACACCGAGTAAGCGTAAGCGAGGTGCAAGGCATGCCACGGAGTGGCTCAAGATTCTCGAAGTGGCTGCACGTGGAAAAAATTAAGGTCTCACAAGGCATACCTCGTAGCGGATCCAGGCTGGTGCCCCCAAAGCTCACCAACTCGATTCGGGTACAGGGAGCGCCGCGTAACGGCTCCAGATCGTGAACCGATGGGCTG
>JAQBWV010000044.1 GCA_027624335.1 Planctomycetota bacterium | reverse complement strand
CCTCAGCACCAGGAGCTACAAATAATGAGCGGTCAGGGAATGAATCTGACGCTGAGAGTCTGGCGGCAGGCCAGTTCGGAAGACAAAGGCGAGTTCCGGTTTTACCACCTGAACAACGTCTCCGAGCACATGTCGTTTCTCGAAATGCTGGACGTCCTTAACGAGCGGCTCAACAAGCTCGGCGAAGAACCCGTCGCCTTCGACCACGACTGCCGCGAAGGCATCTGCGGCATGTGCAGTCTGATGATCAACGGTCAGGCACACGGCCCGGATAACGAAACAACAACGTGTCAGCTCCACATGCGGCGTTTCCGCGATGGAGACACAATCACCATCGAACCCTGGCGGGCGAAGGCGTTTCCCGTAATTCGCGACCTAGTCGTCGACCGGACATCATTCGACCGAGTCATGGCCGCTGGCGGTTTTGTTTCCGTCAACACCGGAAACGCTCCGGATGCCAACTGCCTGCCCGTGCCGAAGCAGGACCAGGAAAAAGCGATGGACGCGGCAGCCTGCATTGGCTGCGGAGCCTGCGTCGCTGCCTGCAAGAACGCCTCGGCCATGCTGTTTACCAGTGCCAAGGTCTCGCAGATGGCCATGCTGCCTCAGGGCAAGCCGGAACGCGCTCGGCGAGTGTTGAAGATGGTCGCTCAGATGGATGAAGAAGGCTTCGGCTCGTGCACCAACACCGGTGAGTGCGAAGCAGCCTGTCCCGCGGGAATTTCCGTCGACAACATCGCGCGTCTGAATCGCGAGTACCTGCGAGCGGTAGTCTTTAGTGACGAGCGAATTTAGGGCACGCGATAGTCTCGCACCGACGGAATCCGTAATTTTCGCACCCCGGTTGCAAAGCTGCTTCCGGGGTGTTTTCGTTGCGTGTCGACTCATTCTGGAAATGATTTTGACTTCGTTGATTGAGTATCGCAGGGACCAGTAACATCTCTCGACCTGCGTTCTTTTAGCAGTGGTATGGCAATTTGTGCGTTTTTTTTGAAGACGCCCTCGACATTTTGAGTTACGGAGTTCGCGAACCATGGCAACCGAGACGGCACCCCAGCAGTTCACCTTCCAGGCTGAAATCTCACAGCTTCTTCATCTGCTTTCGCATTCGCTGTATCAGAATCGTGAGATCGCGATTCGTGAGCTTGTTTCCAACGCCTCGGATGCGCTCGACAAATTTCGACATGTGTCGCTGACTCAGAAAGAGCACGAAGACGACGCGGCACTGAGGATCTCCATCGAACCAGATGCCGAGAACCGACTGTTGACGATTCGCGATAACGGAATCGGCATGACACACGACGAGCTGATTCAGAATCTCGGCACCATCGCTCACAGCGGATCGCTTGAATACCTGAAGAAACTCGGTGAAAACTCGAAGGACGAAGTGTCTCTGATCGGACAGTTCGGAGTCGGGTTCTACTCCTCATTCATGCTGGCTGATCGTGTTGAAGTGCTAAGCCGGAGCTATCAGGAAGACACCGGCTGGAAGTGGGAATCCGACGGCAGCGGACAGTTCACCATTGAACCCGCCGAAGGTCTCGAACGAGGAACTCAAGTGCGGCTGCATTTGAAGGCAGACCTGAAGGAGTTCACCGAACCGGTCCGACTGAAACATATTCTGACCGAGTATTCAACGTTCGTGCCGTACGCGATTCATCTTGGCGATGAGCACGTTAACGATCAGCCCCCGATCTGGGTTGAGCCGAAGTCGCAGGTCACTGAAGAACAGTACAAGAACTTCTACGGTTACCTGTCAAAGAGGACCTATGAAGAACCGCTCTGGCACCTGCATCTGACGAGCGATTCGCCGTTCCAGTTTCACGCGGTGCTGTTCTGCCCGACGTCCAACTTCGAACTGCTGGGTTTCGGAAAAGACGAGCACGGGTTGAGTCTGTGTGCGAAGCGGATCCTCGTCCAAAGCAACTGTCGCGAACTGCTGCCAGAGTATCTGCGGTTTATCTACGGACTCGTCGATTCAGCGGACCTGCCACTCAATGTGTCGCGTCAGGCCCTGCAGGATGACACGGTCTTCCGCAAGATTCGCAAGGTGCTGGTCAAGAAAGTCTTCAGCCACCTGGAGGACATCGCGAAGGATTCTCCGGATGATTATGGGAAGTTCTACGAACAGTTCGGTTCGACTCTTCGAGAAGGTGTCGCCAGCGATTTCGAAAATCGTAACACGCTCGCAAAACTGTTGAGGTTCCGATCTTCGCACGGTGAAGATCGAGCAGCAGTCATCTCGCTGGACGATTATGTTTCCAGAATTCCGGACGGCCAGAAACAGATCTTCTATGTGGGTGGAGAAACGATCGCCAACATCGAGAAGAACCCGAATCTCGAAGCGTTCCGTTCGAGAAATCTGGAAGTGCTGTACCTGATTGATCCTGTTGATGAGTTCGTTCTGAATCACGTCAACAAGTTCGAGGACAGGGATCTGGTTTCAATCGACTCGTCCGACGTCGACCTGCCGGAACTGCATTCGTCGGGTGACTCGGAAGACACCGACACCGCGAAAGAGGAAAAGTCCGGTCCACCGGCTGGTTTTGGAACCGTGTTGAATCTGTTCCGGGAATCGCTGGGTGACAAAGTGGAAGACGTTCGAGAGTCAAAACGCCTGACATCCAGCGCGTGCTGCCTTGTGAATCCTGAAGGATCGATGAGCGCTCAGCTCCAGAAAGTACTCAGTCGAGCCAGCGACGAATTCCATCTCACGAAACGGATTCTCGAGGTCAATCCCGCACACCCACTCGTCAAGCATCTGGCGAGCTTGTCGACCAATGATGAACACACGGCGTTTATCAAGACGTGTGGTCAACAATTCTTCGCGAACGCGATGCTCGCGGAAGGCGTCGTCCCGGATCCTTACGAAACTGCGGAGCGGATGCTGGGCTTCATGGAAGAACTCGCTCAGCAGCGATCGCCGATCGCTGGCGGGTAGCAGGTGTTCGAATGGCGGATTGAGACTTCGCCATCGGAAACTCAAACTCGAAGAACTGTAGCGTGAGCAGACCAGTACAGGTTGCATGAACCCAGGACAGGTTGCATGAACCACGCAAGACACGGAATGTCTCTTTACACTTATTCTCTGGATGACAGCAAATGCCAGTCGTGACTTTCGTAGAAAAGTCTGATGATAACCGCGGTCGGTTTCTTGCTGCATCATACGGTGAAGCGATCGAGGTACTCAGTCAGCGCTTTCCGATCGGAGCGAGCGTCGCTCAGAAACTTGCCCGCGGCGAACGAGTGTCGACGGAATCCTACACGCTCCAGATCCGGCCACTGGAAACCGCTCCGCCGAAGCGACAGCAGGCGTTGTTCTAGATCGAAATTGAGTGGTCGATGTTTTGAGGCTTTAAGTAGTTGTACTCGAAGCCAATTTCGTCGTTCCGGATGTCGATGGCGTCTGAGATCGCTCTCAGTCGGCGGCGGAATTGCCCGACCACCTGGTAGGCTTCGAAGCAGTGTTCTTTCGTGAAAGCCTGGAGTTCACCAGCACGCAGGATGGAACGTTCGGTCGGTTCGCTGAGGAGCCAGACCATTCCCGTCTGTCCTAAAGCGCGTGCTCGATCCGGGAGCGCCCGATAAAAATCGCGCTCGGTGAACAGTGGACGCTCGTCGGTGGGAGCCTCATCCGGCAGTTTGCTGTACATCGCCACGGGAGCATTGGGAACCCAACCATAGGCGCCGAACTGGCCATTATTGACAGCGGCATGCTGAGCGCTGGCTCGGAAGATCACGTTGGAAGCAATGTCGAACAATTGCTCGCGAGTCGTGATCTGTTCGGGAAAACCTTTGATGCCACCCTGTCTGGGATCACTGACTTCTCTGGTCCATGATTGAAGTTCCACATCGTTGATGACGTCATCATCGGTGACGTACCAGATTTCCAGAATGCCTCGCGCATACTCTTCGATTGCCTTGTAGACCTCGGTTGCATCGTCGCGATAGAGATATCCCGGCAGATCTCTTACGTCTCGATGCTCCAGGTCTGCCTTCAGGCTGTGTTCCTGGTACTTCCACGAAGACCACATCATGCGAACCAGGTTGATGTTGCCCGTGTGTTTTGCTGCCATGGATTTGGCAATTTCGCCATGGGGCGCCAGCAGGTTCTTGCGAGCCTGCTCGTTGATCGCCAGTGTGTGTTCGAAGTGCGGAAACATCAGCTGATGCAGCGGGTGGTCGGTGTGCAGATTCCGCAGAGTTGCCAGTGCAAAGATTTCGCAAACGAGATGCGTTTCGAGCAAGTGCGAAATCGATTCGTGATAGTGAGAATCGGACGCCTGTGCATGGCCTCGGGCCATCATCCAGTCCCACCTTCGGCTCAGCGGCGTGAACACCGGATTGCGATCGGTGATGTCTCGTGGTTTTAACTGAATAGCCAGTGGCATCAACACGCCGCAATCATCGGTGTAAAACAGGCATGTCGGTGCTGCAAGCGTCGCATTTCTTCGAACGTGTTCCTGCACGGGCTTATCCCACAACATGGGATACTCCGTCATATAAACGCGACCGGCCTTCATCGCCTTGCTGAACTTCGTCCCGTGCCGCACCACCAGCACCTGATCAGCCGCTTTCGCGAGAGCGTCGCCGGGGGTTTCCGAACAACGCCTGATGGCAATCGGATTGACGCCGGCGAGTCG
Source organism: Planctomycetota bacterium (assembly GCA_027624335.1). Classification (GTDB taxonomy): domain Bacteria; phylum Planctomycetota; class Planctomycetia; order Planctomycetales; family Planctomycetaceae; genus JABMPE01. The sequence continues at coordinate 30,821 of JAQBWV010000044.1, read as the reverse complement.
CTGCCGAGCGAACTCCGCATCGGATTCCCAGCAGTCCTTAACGCTTGGTGGCGGGATCGTACCGAGCAATCGCTCATAGGAAGCGGCATTGTGAGTTCGGGCGGCGAAGTTGGTAACTTTGACCCATGCCTGACGCAGCTTCATGCTGCCTGCGTGGGTCCCGTGTCGGAAGAACTTCGGACCGGTAAATCGAGCCTCGGGAGGCAATTCCGAGACAAAAATCTCTTTCGGCGGAAGGATCCCGACGAGCTTTGTCATGGCTCGACGCATGTTGCTGGCACCCGGCCAGGCACCCGTCTGGACAGGAAGTTTCTGTTCCTCATTCAGACCTTCGTCGTGAACGAGCGGAAACCTCGCCTTGGTCAAGGCGATCGTCAACTGCCGCGCCCGTCGGCGATCATTCGAGACATGCTGCGGAAGCTGATACGGACTGGGATTTGAAATGCGACTGATCGGAGTCGAATCCATGTTGAATATCCTGCGTCACTACTTTGAAAAACCGGGGATCGTCGACTGCCTGGCACGAGGCCGGGTTGCCTACATGTCATTCGGCGGTTCAGATGCTGGCGAATCGCCTGCGGTATGAAGCTGCCCCTGCGACGGGCGTCTCCACAGTCGCAATCGCCCCAGCAGACTGTTCACACGATATTGCGCAGTCGCAAGTGACCGTGGATCGTCGAGATCGGAGAGTGAAGAACCCTGAGGAGGTCGCAACGATGATGGACAATTCCGAGGATCAAAACGCAGTCCGTCGCTTTCCCTGGCAGTCAACAACCGGTCGAGAATCAGCTCGCCCAGCGAATGCCAGGGATGAGACCGCTCGTCCCATTCGAGCGAAGCGTCGTACCACTCGAGTGAGTCTTCTCGCTGCGGCGCGTGAAACTGCGCTTCGAAGCGGTACGAGACAGGCTCACCTTCCGTCAAACGATCATAGAGTCGTTGCCGCAGGTAGTCTGAACTACGAGGTTCGCCAGGCCTTCGTTCCTGATTCCAGAGTGACTTCAACTCTTCAATGTCAGGCAGCCCTATTGCAGCATCGTCGAGCACTGCGTCCGACGTCGGCACGAGTCGGAAACGAACCAGGTAGTGGCTGCCTCTGGGAACTCTCCATTCAAGAACCAGCTGGTTGTAATACGTGAGACATGTGAAACTTCTGGGGGCTCTCCGCAGGCCTGCAACCAATCCTTCACGCAATGTCTTACTATCAGTAACACGCCGCTCCCATCTCCAGATCGGAAGAATGTGCCAGGCGTCCTTCAGGCTTCTGATCGGAGCAAACGAGCCCGTCGCAAACAGCATGTCCAGCGGACTGTTCTGGCCAACGGATAACCGCAATGCGCAGCCGCGTATATCGAGGCTGGCGTCGTCATCCTGAGTTCGATTCGAGAATCTCAATTGAACCGGAAACTCTTTGGACTGACTGAAGAATTCGTTGGTGGCAACGCCTTTCATCTGCGGGTCGTCAAAGTCTGACTCGGACAATGGCCGCATCCGAAAAACGCCACCTGCACCGACGCCCTGACGATAGAGTGTTCGACGACCGATCAGCAGCGGGCGAAGCATCATCGGCAGACCAATGGTCAAGTCCGTCAATTGCCAGTCGGCGTGGTCGGACTCGATATTCTCAGTCGACCACGGATTCTCACGGTAAAGTTGCTTGATCGTCAGTGGGACAAACAGCAACCCTTGAAAACCGTAAAGGTAGGCCCAGATCGAATTCTCGCTGCTTTCAAGATTGAAAAACGCGCTTACGGCGAACGACACGAAAACAATGCAGAAAATCACAGCAATGCCCTGCCAGATCCAGTCGCGAGCTGAGCCCAGTGCGAAGTAACTGAACAGCCCCAGAGCCAGCATCCAAACGCCCAGCATTCTCACGGAATGATCAACGATCGGCGTATTGAGATAATCAAAGTCCGCGCTGGTGAATAAGTGCGCCGTCTGATGCGGATTGATCAGAGTGAGGCCACCAACTCCCAGCAGAATCACAAACTGCAGCAGCCAGATCGTCCACAATTGCGGTGGTCGCCCTTGAGCGATACCGGCATCGTCCTGAGGAGGATCCTCGTTGTCGCCGATCAGCCAGTACTTCGCATTGGCGATGCCGAGTACGGCAACGGTCGCCACGGAGATCGGTAAACAAAAGCTGGCTCTGCCATCAACGAAGGAAACGATCAAGGCTTCGAGTACAGACGGAATCTGTCCCCAGAATCGTGGATCTCCAAGGCTGAAGTTAACCACTTCCAGGAACGAATCGGTCGCGACTGCCGTCCACCAGACTGTCAATAAAGACCAGATGGTCCATCCGCTCGCTTTGGCCGGGCATTTCTTCAGCAGTGCTCCCGCCAGCGTCAAACCGACAAAGAATCCGCCAAATACGAGCACGTACTTGATCGACCACGTGGCAACGCCAAGGCTGCCCCACATCATCCCGACGGTCCAGAACATGAAAACCAGCACAAAAATTCTGGCCAGCGGGCGTCGAATTGAGGCACTCAACATGCCGAACAGCGTAAACAGCGCAGCGGCAAGAATGCACGGAGCTGACTCGCGCACATAGTCGGCGGAAATGCTCCATGACATGGCCTCCGTCGGGCGAGCGTTCAGAATCATCTCGCGAAGCTCGGACGGTGGAGGCCCTGCTGAGTTGTGGTTCGAAATCCAGTAACGGAGCTTGTTTGAAGGAGTCGGAAACTCGTCCGCGTGTTCGATCCAGGCGACGATACGATTCCATGCCGCAACATGGTCTTTAACCTCATCGGCATCAACTTCTTCGACTTCGCGAATATCGTCGCGATGCTGGACTGGCCTGGGGCCGCAGGACAGCATCCAGTGCTTAACTTCGTCCCATGAAGCACGGTACGCTTTGCCCCGCTCCGCTGCAGTCGGAGTCTTTTTTCCGGTATGGCCGGTCTCGAGCTTCTCGGCCCACTGATCGATCACGGACCAGACGGGTTTGTGTTTTGCGGTGTGAGCAGCCGCAAAGAATTTCTGGACTGACTCGGGAGCAGCTGGCACCGTCTCCAGCTTCAACACCCAGTCGTAAAGTTCCTCGGTTGGTTTGGGCTGATAGTGCGGAAGCTGCTGGCCTCTGCTGTATTGCAGAATGTACTCCGGAAAGCTCATGCTCATCACGCTCATGGCGAGCAATACGAAAAACTGCAGCACCCACAATACCGGAAACTTCGTTCGCATGTTCCGGAGCCCTTAACTAATCGAACTTCAGACAAATGCAGCAGGCCTCGGTAACGATCGGCGTACCGGCAACCCCAGGCCAGACTGCTCCAGTATTTCACTCTGCGCCGTATGACGCAGCGTTGCCATCATTTTCCCTCCGACGTATCGGATATCCATCCTTTGTGACACTAAAAACGTGAGTTGTCACGTGAAACGCGAATATCACCCGTCCGTGATCGTCGAGAAAGGCGGATTCCGTTACGAATTCACACAGCCAGTCATGTGCGATTGGGACTCCGCTTGGGACACTGCAGACCTGACACACTGCAGAGTGGTCGGGACAGAGTCCAAACCTGCAAGGGTCCGAGCAAGGCGCGCGGGCGTCTCAATCAGGGACTCTATTTCTCAGGACGCGATAGCTTTCCTGCGATCATGCACCTGTCAAACTGAAGCAATCCAGTCCGAATTCCGAAATGTCAGGATTTACAACCATTTGCGTCGTTTTAAACTGAGCTGGAACCCGAAATATTCTTTGACGGAACTGGCCGGAGAAGATTAGAGTCACTGGACTGAATAAACGGCGCGGTCGATGATTCGCGCGACAGCTCAAATACCGTCACCACAAGACCGCCGCATCCAGACAGGTGAATTGATGCCGAGATCACTTTTCACGATCGCAATTCTGGCTTTTAGCCTCGCACTTCCGAGCGTGGCTCGATCTCAGGCCAACGTGCCGGCCGACATTGGTGCCCCTGCAGCGGATACAGGCGACCCAAATCGACCAGACATCCCGACTCGCCTGGACGCAGTTGTCCTTCCTGAGGTCCAGTTCTTATTCGATGGACTGCTGGATCCGGACAGGATTTCCCTGATCGAGTCCGTCACGTCTGCCAACCTGGACGACGTGCGGTTGACGACAGCGGCGCGAAGCCTGATCCGCAATCACTTGATTGCCATGCAGCAGGTCGAACTTGCGATCCAGTTTCTGCAGGCGAACCGGGACAGCATTCTCTCCGGGAACAACGCGAATTTTAACAGCATCTTTGGTAACCCTGGCTCGCTTCGTGAAGTTGCGGTCGTCAACACGACTCCACTGTCTGGCATGGCCACCGTGCGTACCAGTATGACTGCTGGTCTTATCGAGCTGATGTTTCGAGACAACGATATTCCCAACCTGCCTGCGCAACTTAAGGTGGGTGATTTCGTGTTTGTTGGAGACGCACCCAACAACGATCCAGATGGATTCATCCTGGAAGTCGAACAGATCATGTTCGACGTTGACGGGTCGAATCAGTCGGCGATGGGAACGAGTACCTTCGGGGGAGCATTGACCAGACGAAATCGAGGAATGGTTCCGGTCTACAAGGTGCTTACTTTTGAACAACGAACCGATCCGGCCCGCTTCGAACGAGTGGTTCAGACATTCACGGCGATTCGTGACTCACTGCAGGGACTGGACGTTAATCTGGCTCCAAATCTCCAGACGCAGAACACTATCACTTATCAGCGTGACTTCGAAGATATCAACAATATCTGGGCTCCGGGCATTGCGCCATTTACGTCGCTCGATGACGTTGTTCGTCGGGAACTGGATCGGACCGGTTTGACATCGACACGGACGGCCGATCGACTGGTCCGTCAGGCGGGATTTTCAAATTCCGATTCGCATCAACACATTGATCGGCTTGATGATCAGGGTTTAGCTCAGACGGTCGATTATCAAAGGAATGCGACGTTTCCACTGCTGTGGACTGAGGACAATCAGATACCACTTAACCTTGGAGCGAACAGCCCGGTTGCAGGCGCGACTGACGAAGACCGAGCTTTCTTCAACAACAGGCAGACCATCTTCGGTGAGCCAGATAATCCATTCATGCAGTACATCGGGAGAGCATTCCTCGAAGAAACGATTTTCCACGACGGAGAGTTCTTTGACGACACCCTTGCCGTGGTCGACCAGGACATTGTTAGTACGTTTATCCGACAAATTACCCAGAACGGGCAGACAATCACGACAGTCCAAACACTTACAGATGCTCTTCAGCTCGCCGAAGTGAGAGCGACGCGTCCAATCCGTGGCCCCGGAGCAGATCTTGACGGAAATCCCCAGACTCAGGACTTTGATATCCGTCAGGTTCCCGAATCAGGGGATCCGATCATCGCACAAACGGAGTTGAGAAAATGGCAAATGATCATCGAGTCATTCGCTGAACACTCAACCGACCTCGACCTGTTCAACGTGGCTGCGGTGGGTATCGCACAGATGTTCGGAGATTTTGCCCCGGATGATCTGAGAGCTCGCGATGCGGGAAACTATGCAAAATTCGCCGCACTGATTGGCAATTCCAGCGCTTTGGGGTCGATCGACGTCACCAGAATCGAACCATTTGGCAAACGAGCCACGGCAGGCTTCAGTCCGGTTGTGCCTCGAAATTAAGCCGCAGTTGAATTCAACAACACTTCAAACATCCCTCGTCAGACGCGTCTGACGAGGGATGTTTTCGTTGCGTGCTGCGGAGGATTACCAACAATTGGGCAGTTGTACCTGCCCTGGGCTCTGACTTGCCGATCGCGGGGACCGTCAGTCAGACTGCATGTTCGCCGGGATTGTGATCCGTGGACTCCTTCACACTTGCATTTTCGAACTTTTTTCTTGAGGGCAGTATGCTCAACCTTCGTCATTCATTGTTTCTGCTCCTCGTAGCGGTCTGTTTTCGAGCGATTCCAGCGGAAGCCGACGGAGTGCACTATCCGCTGGGAGCAATACGGTCGGACGACGGTAAGTTGTATGTTGTCGACCTGAGGCTGCCTGGAGTCTGGCAGGGCAGCGACGGCAAGCTTGCTCACTTCTTCCTGGCCTCTAAGAAGTTTCGCACGCCGCTTAACACCGCTCGATGTCTGGCCTTCGACAAAGACGGCAAAGTGCTGGTCGGAGACACTTCGACACGACAGGTGTACCGCCTTGATGATACGGGCAAGCCGACGAAGCTCGCTGGCGACGGTGTGGGAATCGGCATGCCGATGGCATTGGCTGTCGATGCCGAAGGCACCATCTTCGTCGCCGATCTGGAATTGCACCGGCTCTTCAGGATTCCTCACGAAGGTGGCGAGCCGATCGAACTGGCCACTGTGTCCGCACCTCGTGGATTGGCGTTTGACAGCAACGGGAATCTGATTGTCGTTTCAACCACAAAGGATCAGCTTCTGAAAGTCACGATGAAAGGCGAAGTCTCTGTGATCGTTCCTGGCCGACCATTCGACTTTCCGCACAACGTTGCCATCAGCAGGGAAGGCACGATGTTCGTCACCGACGGCTATGGCAAATGCGTCTGGAAGGTCGGATCGGACAACAAGCCGACAAAGCTGCTCAGTGGCGCACCATTTGTAAATCCGGTAGGGATCTCGATCAGCGGCGACGTCCTACTGGTCACCGACCCGCGAGCGAACGCCGTCTTTGAAGTAACACTCGACGGTCAGCTGAAGAATCTGAATCTGCCAGCCGAAGAGCCCGCGAAGTAGCAGGTAGCATCAAGTTCGCTGTCGTCATGTTGAGTGTGTGGCACGCAACGGAACGCGCTGCCCGCACACGACTAGCTGGTACGTTCCCTTGCGATCCACTCAGTTCTACGGATTTACTTGAGGGTAGCCCGTCATGTCCACAGCTTTCGAGAATCCTGAACAAGCAGCGGATTCGATCGATCGGGCTCTGCTCGGCGTGCAGTCACTTGCCAATCTGGTGCGAATTCAGACAGCGGAATCAATTGCGTGTGCTGCGGCGTTAGTCCACACAGCGATTAAATCCGGCAACAAGATTCTGGCCTGCGGAAATGGAGGCAGCGCCGCCGAAGCTCAGCATTTCATTGCTGAACTGGTCGGTCGATTTCTGACGGAACGAGAACCGCTGGCGGGCATTGCCCTGACGGTTGATACGTCAGTGCTGACTGCCGTCGGAAACGACTATGGATATGAAGAAGTGTTTGCTCGACAGGTGCGTGCAATTGGGAATGCAGGAGACGTACTTCTGGTGATGTCGACCAGCGGTCGGTCAGCTAACGTAATCGCCGCTTTAACGGCAGCTCGCGCACGAGGCTTGATAACGATCTCGCTTGTAGGCGCTGTTTCGAACGAAGAACTCGATCTCTGCGACCTGGTCATCACGATTCCCGACAAAAGCACTCCTCGCGTTCAAGAGATGCACCTGGTGATTCTGCACTTGATCTGCGAAATCGTCGACGGCGCGATTGCCTCGGGCGATTGAAACAAGGCGGTTGTTGTCTAACGTTTAGCTGTCACAAGTCTTCAACCAGAAGTCGCACGATGAGCACAACAATCACCTGGCTGGGACACGGAACTTTCTCGATCGAGACCGATGGTAAGACGGTCATCATCGATCCATTTTTCACCGGCAACCCGGCGGCGACAACGACGGCTGATGAGGTGTCACCCGACGCATTGATCATTTCGCACGGTCACGGTGACCATGTTGGCGATGCAGTCGAAATCGCCAGACGAACCGGTTGTCTGGTTGTGGCCAATCATGAAATCATCGAATGGTTGGCGAAGCAGGGTGTCGAGAACGTGCATGCGCAGCACATCGGTGGTTCTCACAAGCATGATTTTGGCACGGTCAAACTGACAATTGCCCATCATGGATCGTCGCTGCCTGACGGTTCGAACGGGGGTAACCCGTGCGGCATCGTGCTGAAAACCACCGACGGAACGATCTACCACGCCTGCGACACTGGCTTGTTCTACGACATGAAACTCATCGGCGAAGAAGGCATCGACGTGGCGATTCTGCCGATTGGTGACAACTTCACGATGGGGCCCGAAGACGCTCTGAAAGCAGTCAAGTTGATCGAACCAAAGCGAGTCATCCCGGACCATTTCGGAACATGGCCCTTGATCGACCAGGACGTCAACGCGTGGGCAACGAGCGTTCGCTGCGAAACATCCGCGGAACCCGTCATCCTTGAGCCCGGACAGTCAGTCGAGCTGTAGGTCGTGTCTTGACGCACCCTGCTTCGTTTTGCCTTACGGAGTTTCGAGACGAAACAGCCGCTCTTCCAGGCTTCGTGAGTGGCTGCGTGCTTCGTCGAGTTCTTTCTGCAGTTTTGTCAACGCGGCTGTGTCTGATGCCGGAGCAGAGATTCGCGCAAGTGCGGTTTTGATGCTCGCCCGTGTCCAGTCGTTGGGCTCGGCCTTTGTCAATTCCTGAAGCCGAGTTGTCGCAGACCCTGCTCGGTTACCAAGACTTCCCAATGCCGAAGCGATGGAACCACGCATTCGCGGACCTGACTGGTCAAGCATCTCAAGCAGGTGCTTGACGATTCGGTCGGTCTCAGGTTTCGGAAGCAGGTTGTGGTTCGCAAATTCGACCAATTGCTGACACGCTTCAGGTCTGCATAGCGGTGGCTTGCCCGGCTTAGTCCATTCGAAAAGAACGTCCTGAACTTTAAGGTCGGAAGATTTCGCGAGTTGCTGCAAAGCCGTCAGGCGAATCGTTTCTCGATGCGACGGCTTGTCGAGAGCTGCGATCAGCAGTTCAATCGGTGGCTCGTCAAGCACCTTCGACAGCGACGACAGAACCGTCGACTCCACGAAATAACTGATGTCGCCCTTGTGATGTTTCTCCCGCAAAGCCGATTGCACTTTGGCGTCATGCTCAAAGTTGCCGAGGGCTGTTGCGCAGGCTTGGCGGACCTTGGCGTCTTCCTGTGAAAGGCCGGCCAGCAGCGAGTCGCGAGCGACGTCGCCCTTCACTTTGCCGAGCGCTTTGGCGGCTTCTTCCCGGACTCCGTAGAAGCTGTCGTTGGCCAGCGAGTCTGCGAGTAGCTGTCGACTTTGGTCGGTATGCACGGTCGCGAAGTGCTCGGCTGCTCGGACTCGCGACGGGACCGTGCCAACGGTTTGCTTCCTGAGTTGGCTTTCCCACAGGGCCAGTGATTGCTTCTGCTCGATCTGTGCGAGCAATGCGAACTCAGGATCGACGTCGACGGATTCCAGCTTTCCAGTCAAAGTGATGTACTCGGTGAATTCGCGTTCGGTCATCAGCCTGTTGATGGCCGGTTGAGAGGTCTCGTAGCCTTTCAACTGGACGTCAATGCGAACCGGGATTTCGAAGATATCTTCCTTTTGTGTCTGCGTGACGTGCACTTTCAGTCGCCGGGACTGAGGCTGCCATTCGGTTTCGACGAGCAGCGTCGGATTGCCAGGCCGTTCGGTCCAGTCGTGGAAGAAGCGTTCAAGTGACAGGCCATACAATCGCTCAAATGTCTTTCGAAGGTCCGACGTTTCGGCCGTCTGGTAGGCCATTACCGTGCCGTAGCGCTGCAGGCCTCGGAAGAAGTCTTCGTCGCCCAGACGCGAACGCAGCATGTGCAGAACCCACGCTCCTTTCGGATAGACGCGGTTGTCGAACATTGATCCGGGGTTGGGATAATGTCGGTCGACGATCGGTCGGGTCTGCGTCGAACCGGATCTTGCGGCGCGGCTGTCTTCCAGCATGTGCCAGTCGCGTTCGTCCCGGCCGAGAGCGTGTTCGGCCCAGAGCGATTCGCTGTATGTGGCAAAGCCTTCGTTGAGCCACAGGTGCGACCAGTCTTTGCACGTCACCAGGTCACCCCACCATTGATGTGCCAGTTCGTGAGCGATCAACCAGTCGGGAGTGCTGTCGACGATGGCTCGTTCATCGTGCAAAGCGCGATGGTAAAGCGTTGTCGCGCTGGTGTTCTCCATGCCTCCGAACGTGAACTGCTCGACGACAACCTGAGCGTACTTGTCCCACGGATACTCGATGCCAAACCGCTCGCTGAAGAAATCGAGCATCGGTTTTGTGCGACCGAAGGTTCTCTGAATATCTGCCTTGCGGTCTTCCGGGACGTAGTACGTGACCGGTTTCCCTCGCCATTCTTCAGTCGCCACGTTAAACCGCCCCGCAACCAGTGTGACCAGATAGGCGACGTGTTCCTTTTCCTGCTTCCAGTGAAACGTTGTTCGACCTGTTGCCGAGTTCTTCTGAGAGAGCAGGGTTCCGTTTGACAAAACCTTGATACCTGCTGGAACGTTGACGATCAGCTCAGTGGACTGCCGTTCGTTGGAATTGTCGATGCAGGGAAACCAGTAGTGGTTGGCCTGAGGCTCGCCCTGACTCCAGACCATCAGCGGAACGTTGGGAGCCTGCTTCGTGGGGCCAAAGAAGTGCAGGCCGTTAACGGGATCAGTGACTGAGTAATCGATTTCGAGTTGGTATTTCTGACCGGGTTTTATCGAGTCATCCGGGGCCGTGATGAGAAGCTGGTCGTCGGTCAGTTCGAAGTCTGTGTCCGTCCCTGTTGTATCGTCACCGGCGAGCCGCACCGCTGAGACGTCGAGGGCATGAGCATCCAGTTCGATGACCGGCAGGCGGGTTGCTTCGAAGAATGCCGGCAATGGTGAGAAGTCGATCGTCGATCGGCACTGCAAATACTTCTTCGGCAGATCCAGGTCGATTTCCAATCGAATGTGGTGAATGTCGATCCGGCGAGTGGCCGCAGTTCGCAATGGCTCTTCGGCGACTGACGTGCTCAGCGAACACATGGACAACAGGAGCAACATTCCGGCGCAGGCCAGTGCGAATGATCGGGAACGATACACCTGGTGAACCATTGGCTGCTCTTTCTGCGGGTACTGCTACCTGGGAAGCACGATCCTGCCCTGTTCGGAATTCGAGAACGTATTTCGCGGCAGGAGCTAAATCAAGCAGCATGCACGGTGCGCGAAACGGAGCGAACTGGATAACCACCATTACGAGCAGGCTCCAACCGCAATTCGGTGCGTTCCGCTTCGCTGCAAGCACCCTGCGATTTTCCCGAACTTCAAAAGTGGCGTTGTCCGACTAAACAGCTTCGAAGATAGTTGCGACGCCCTGCCCTTGCCCGACACAGAGCGTCGCTAGTCCGTACTTCGCACCTGAGTCTCGCATTCGATGCAGCAGCGTGACCGCGATCCGAGCGCCGCTGGCACCGAGCGGGTGCCCAAGAGCGACCGCGCCACCTCGCGTGTTGACTTTCTCCTCGTTGATCCCGAGCAGTTTCATAACGGACAGGACCTGCACGGCGAAGGCTTCGTTGATCTCCATGCAGTCCATCTGGTCGAGTGTCAGTCCTGCTCGCTTCAACGCTTTGTGAACGGCAGGAACGGGGCCGATACCCATTTCTTCCGGAGCGACTCCCGCGACAGCCATCGCTCGAATGCGGGCCATTGGTTTCAGACCGAGTTCGCTGGCTTTGTCTTCTGACATGATCAGCAATGCCGCTGAACCCGCGCTGAGCTGCGAGCTGCTGCCTGCCGTAACGCTTCCGCCAGCCGGGTTGAATGCTGGTGGCAGTTTTGCCAGCCCTTCTGCTGTCGTGCCTGGGCGAATCCCCTGGTCGACTGAGATCAACTGCTTCAGGCCGGCGTCGGTGCGTCCCCAGGTGGGAATGATCTCGTTGGCGAACTCGCCTTTCCCGGTCGCGGCCAATGCCAGTTGCTGGCTGCGAGCCGCGAACACGTCCTGTGCTTCTCGTGGGATCTGATACTTCATGGCGAGGTACTCGGCCGTCAGTCCCATGTTCATGATGGCTTCGCTGTGCCGTACGAACAGACCGGGAGCCGGGTTGTAATCTTTGCTCGCTGGAATATGCCCCATGTGCTCGATGCCACCAGCAATCTGAATGTCTTCGCAGTTAGCCGCGATGCTCATCGCACAGTCGTTGATCGCCTGCAGGCTGGATGCGCAATTTCGATTCAGTGTCACGCCACCGGTTTCGATCGGCAGGCCAGCCATCAGCGACGCAATCCGAGCCACGTCGAATCCCTGCTCACCCTGCTGCTGCACGCAGCCCCAGCGGATGTCTTCAATGAGCTGCGGATCGATTCCAGTTCGCTCGACGAGAGCTTTCATGATCCCGGCCGAAAGCTCGTCGGCTCGCACATCGCGAAAGTTTCCGGTCTCAGCATGAGCTTTTGCGACCGGCGTCCGAACGGCATCAATGACAACGGCATTTCTCATAGTGGCTCTCCGAACCGATCTCTGCGTCCGTGTTGACGATTGCCGCCCGTTGAACAACGAAAGGCTTTCGATAATTGAGTGCGCCACGGGCTCTGCCAGCGCTGAGTCATCACATGACTCAAAATCTGCGTTTGCACTCACGGAGCCAGTGTCACGCATTTCCCAATGGGTAGTTGGCGAACATTTGAACTTCGACGGGCTCTCGCTTGTGGATAACTCGGGGGAGGATGTCAACGGATCCGACAGATTGTCAATAGAGGGTGCGAAACGTCGAGCGTTGTGGTTCTGACGAAGAATGGATTTCAGGGTCGACAGCGAAGTTGGTCGTCTATTGGGGTCGGAGCTGAATTTTTGCGTGGCAGAATTCACCAGCGGTGCCGGGAGGGACAGCGATCCTTCATTGCACCGGCAGCCTCACAAGTTTGACGATTTCTGCAGAGTCGATCCGGAAAATCCTGCATATGGCGTCTCAGTTGGTCGATCGACTTAGTGGTGCCTGCTGTTAACTCGTGCCGGTTATGCCGAACGTGCTGCCCGTACAAACCACAGGATCGCCATATTGACACGTTTTCGGGGCTGGTCGTAAATTCCCGCATCCACCTCAACCCTGCTGCGAATGGAGTCGCCGATGACCGAGGTAATCCCGTCAGCCTCGCCTGAACCTGTTCCGTTTATCGATCTGAAGGCTCAATTTCAGACGATTCGCCCCGAAATTAATGCTGCGGTCGAACGGGTTTTCGAGAGCCAGACGTTTGTACTCGGAGATGAAGTCTCCGAGCTTGAATTTGAAATCGCTGAGTATTGCGACTCACGCGACGCCATTGGCTGCGCGTCCGGGTCCGATGCGCTGCTGCTATCGCTGATGGGTCTCGACCTTGGGCCTGGTGACGAAGTCATTACGTCTCCGTTCACTTTTTTCGCCACGGCGGGAGCGATCTGCCGCACGGGGGCAACTCCCGTTTTCGTCGACGTGCTGCCCGACACGTACAACATCGATCCCGAAGCAATCGAGGCGGCAGTCACGTCGAAGACGCGCGCGATCATGCCGGTGCATATTTTCGGCCAGTGCGCAGACATGGATCCCATCTGGAGAATCGCCACTCAGCATGGTCTGTTCGTGATTGAAGACGCCTGTCAGGCCATCGGCGCCGAATACAACGGTCGCCGAGCGGGAGTTCTTGGGCATACGGGCTGTTTCAGCTTTTTCCCGACAAAGAATCTCGGTGCAGCTGGCGACGGCGGCATCATCACAACGGATGACTCCGAACTTGCTGGCAAAATGCGGCGACTGCGAGTCCACGGAGATCTCGGCGGATACACGCACAAAGAAATTGGATTCAACAGCCGCCTCGACGCGTTGCAGGCCGCAGTCCTGCGAGTGAAACTGCGGCACCTGGAGCAATGGACCGAGGCCCGTATCACCAATGCCGCCCGGTACACAGCTCTCTGTGAGGACCAGAACATCACCGACCGGGTTGTTCTGCCTGTCACGAAGCCTGGCCGAAGGCACGTGTTTAACCAGTACACACTCCGCGTTGGCGAGGGTCGTCGCGACGAACTGCAGCAGTCGCTGCGAGAGCAGCAGATCGGAAGTGCGGTTTACTACCCGACACCGCTGCACCTGCAGGAGTGTTTCGCAGGGCTTGGCTATAAACAGGGCGAATTGCCTGAGTCGGAACGTGCCTCTGCGGAGGTGCTCTCATTGCCAATCTTTGCTGAGTTGACCGAAGCACAGCAGGACCGGGTAGTCGCAGGACTGGCAACGGCACTCGACGCTGGCAAATCAGCGACGGTTTCATTCCCGTTCAATCTTCCGGATTCGAAAGCCGCATGATCGACCTCCAGTGCGGCTCGGAATTCCGGGCTCCACGGTCCAGTTCACAAAAGCGGGCATGACTACCCAATGCGGGTTCCATGCCCGTTTCCTGTTTCCCGGGTCGATCGTTTTCAGATTCGAGGAACTTCCTGAGCTTTCACGAACATCATGACAGCAATTTCCGTCGAAACGTCGGCCTGACCCTTTTGTTCGTTCGATGCGGCGATTATGACTCGCGCAGGACGTTTGGGAGCCGTTTCCGGAACACATTCGTCCATTTTCCACCTCGTCAACTCAAACACTTCGACAGTTTTCAGCACTATGAATGATTCAAAACTTCGCATCCTGATCACCGACAATCTGTCCGACGCTGGCCTGGCGATTCTGCAGGAATCGCCGGAACTGGAGATCGTGATGGGCTCGCCGGAGAACGTCCGCGAACAACTGCAGGAAGTCGACGGCGTCATCATTCGCAGCGGTACGAAGTTGACTGCTGAAGTTCTCGCAGGACAGCCTCGCTTGAAAGTCATCGTGCGAGCGGGCGTCGGTGTCGACAACGTCGATCTGGATGCCGCCACGCGTGAAGGCATCATCGTGATGAACACGCCGGCCGGAAACACAACGAGCACCGCCGAACACGCTTTCGCCCTGATGGCGTCGCTTTCTCGAAATATCCCGCAGGCAGCAGCGACCATGAAGGCCGGAGGCTGGGATCGGAGTAAGTACACCGGTTCGCAACTCGCTGGCAAGACGCTGGCTGTGATCGGTCTGGGCAGGATCGGTTTGACGCTCGCCAGGCGAGCTCTCGCATTTGAGATGAAGGTCATCGGGTACGACCCGTTCCTCTCTGAAGAACGTGCCCGCGAGTTCGGCATTGAACTTTATCGCGAAGTCGACGACGTCATTGACAAGTGCGATTACCTTTCCGTCCACACGCCGCTGACCGAAGAAACTCGCGGTCTGATCAACGCCGAACGAATGCAGCGAATGCGTCCGGGCGCTCGCATCATCAACTGTGCCCGAGGCGGCATCGTCGACGAAGCCGACCTTATCGCCGCCGTACGAGCTGGCACAATTGCTGGAGCGGCACTCGATGTTTACCCACAGGAACCACCGGCCAAAGATGATCCGATTCGCGGCGTCGACAACATCATTACGACACCGCACCTGGGAGCGTCGACTGCCGAGGCTCAGGAATCAGTCGCCGTCGAAGCTGCTGAAATCATCTCCGCCTTCCTGGTCAATAACGAAGTTCGACACGCGATCAACATGGCTCCCATTTCCGGGCCGGAGCTGCAGGAATCCCGCGCCTATCTTGACCTCGGCTACCGACTCGGCCTGTTGCAGACTCAGCTGTTGAAACAGCGTTTTCAGTCAGCTGGAATTCAGGAAGCGAAAATCGCTTATCGCGGAGAAGTCTCTGAAAAGAAGACCCGGCTGATCACCTCGGCCTATATCGCCGGGCTGCTGAGTTCTGGAGCGGAAGAACCTGCGAATATCATCAACGCGGAATCGATCGCTCGCGAACGAGGCATTCAGATTACGGAATCGTCTTCGCGGGAAGCGGGCGACTTCACTTCAATCGTGACCACGACTCTCGTGACAGACAACGGCGAGTTCAGCGTTTCCGGCACAATCTTTGGCGATCGTTTCCTGAGACTGGTCCGGCTCGACGGATTCCACCTCGACGCGTATCTGGACGGTCAGCTTCTGATCTTCCGCCATCAGGACAAGCCAGGCCTGATTGGCTTTATCGGAACCGTCTGTGGCAATCACGGCGTCAACATTTCCCATATGTCGCTCGGTCGTGAGGACAACGGTGGGGAAGCGATTGCCGTCCTGAATCTTGACAGTGTTCCGTCAAAGGAAGCTGCCGAGGAAGTGCTGGCTCACGCCGCAGTCACAGGAGTGGAACTCGTCACGCTCCCACCATCCGGCGAACCTCTTCCGTGGCTCGACAGCGCCAAGTGACGTTGTCATGGCCTGCCAAAGCGACTTCGTCAGGCAGAGCCTGACCTACAGGCACTTCTTCAGGAACTCTCGCAGCTTCGGCGACTTCACCTGAGCGAGCTGGTCGAATCGCAATCGGATTGCTGGCTTGCCGTTCTTTGCCTGGACGGCTTCGTGTTCGGTGGCAAGGTCGGCAACGCTTCCAGCGCCTAGTGATTCGTCGTTCGGTGTAATGACCAGGTCGATGCCGACTCGACGTTTCGTGCAGATGACGGCCCAGTCATCTTTGCTGCCTGGCTGGCGATACCGCACGTACGCTCGTTCGTTCCAGATGACGTCTCCATCCGGGATGACCTTGTCGAAAACTTCGAGCAGCGTTTCCAGAACTTCCTGCTTCCATTTCGGACGCTTCTCCGCCGGAAAGCCTTTCCGCATCAGATGCCACTTTCGACCGAGCACCTTCCACGGTGAGACGTCTTTGAGATCCGTCGACGTCGCCTCGACCCGCTCGATATATGACTGGCGCGCGGCGTTCAGAAACTCCCGAAATGCTGTCGTGTCGATTTCGGTCAGCCAGTGGATCGTGATCATGACTTCCTGATATCCGGCTGGCTTATTCTTGACTCGGACCCGTTCCGACCGACCGTAAATCGGCAACTCATTGAGATCGTCGATTGATTTCAAAGCCAGACTGGCTGCCAGTTCATCCTGATCGAAGCAGTCCCGCTGGACTCGAAAGTAAAGCTTCAGCAGCCACTCATCTCGCGTCAGCGCGTGCATGAACCAGCCGTATCTTTTGTCATCGCCGGTGACTTCGACCGTCGACGAATCGTTCCAGTTGGTTTTGAGAGTGAGGGCAGGCTCAAGGGCCGAAGGCAGAGAGCCGAGGGCGTTGTCTTCCTGGCGCGAAGCCGCTTCGTGAACTTTCAAAAGATCGCTGCCGCTCATCAGCGCCGCAGTGGCCGCCGGTTTCTTCCTTCGCGTCACCTTTTTCTTTTTGGCCGGTTCTGGCTTCGAGTCCGCCGCTGACCTGTCCGAAGTCAGTTGCTCGACGATCGTTTCCAGAGCGTCTCCTTCCCACTGACAGGCTTTCCCCGAGTGCGCGATGCGGTCGCGAGTGTGCCACTTTCGACCGTTGGCCTCCCAGGGCATCTTCGCATCTTTGCCGACCTGGGCCATCGTGAGGTCACCTTCTCGTTTCTTTCCTTCAGCCGCCGCGTCGAATACTTCACGTGTCCCGCGCCGCCCCGTCGCCAGCACACTCACCAGCTGCTCGGCCGTATGCGAGCGCATCAGGGAAGTATCATCCTTCATCACTCGTGCCTCGCCTCTCGTCCCTCCGGCCTTTACAGCCACATCCTCGGGCGTCCCTTCAGCGACAATCCAGCCGCCGCCAATTCCGGCTTCCGGTCCGAGATCGATGACCCAGTCAGCGGTCTTGATGACGTCAAGATTGTGCTCAATGACGATCACCGTGTTGCCAGCTTCGACAAGGCTGTTCAGCACTTTCAGCAGCTTATCGATATCGTCGAAGTGCAGACCGGTTGTCGGTTCGTCGAGGATATAGACCGTCTTGCCGGTGTTAGGTCTTGCGAGTTCCGCTGCGAGTTTCACTCGCTGAGCTTCACCGCCAGACAGCGTTATTGCTGATTGTCCGAGCGTCAGATAGTCGAGCCCGATCGCACACAGAGTCGACATTGTTCTGCGAATCTTCGGAATGTTCTCGAAGAGTTCCTGACACTGCCCGATAGACAGGTTGAGTACATCGGCGATCGAGTGACCTCGATACTTCACCGCCAGGGTTTCGCGGTTGTAACGCAGACCGCGACACTCGTCGCATTCCACCCACACGTCGGGCAGGAAGTGCATCTCGATCTTTTTCTGACCGTCGCCTTCGCACGCGTCGCACCGTCCGCCCGGGCGATTGAAACTGAACCGCCCCGGTCGATAGCCGCGAACTTTCGAATCCGGCAGCCGACAGAACAGTTCGCGGATAAGGTCAAACACTCCGGTGTAAGTTCCGGGGTTCGACTTCGGCGTGCTGCCCAGTGGAGCCTGATCGACGACGATCGCCTTGTTGACCAGCCCGAGTCCCTTCAGTTTGTCATAAGGACCGGGTTGCTCGTTGGCACGATGAAAATGCTTGACGAGCGCTTTCGCCAGCGTGTCCTCAATCAGCGAACTCTTCCCCGAACCGGACACACCTGTCACAACGGTAAACGTTCCGAGTGGAATGCGAAGATCAACATCCCGCAGGTTATTGAGTCTCGCTCCGAGCAGTTCCAGCCAGCCACTCGGAGGGCCGGGAGTCGAGGGCTTAGCGGCAAGGGCTGAATTCTGTTTCCCCTTGGCCATCAGCTCCTGTCCCGCATCCCTTGCCGCCATCCGGCGCTCAACGGGAATCAGGATCTGTCGCTTGCCGCCGAGGTACTCGCCGGTCAGAGACCTCATGCGACGGGAAACCTGTTTTGGCGTTCCCTGTTCGGTGATCGTCCCGCCGAAGCGGCCCGCGCCGGGGCCGAAGTCGTAGACTCGATCTGCCGAGGCGATGACTTCTCGATCATGCTCGACGAGCACCAGCGTGTTGCCGAGATCTCTCAGTCGATGCAGCGCTGACAGCAGCCGAGCATTGTCGCGAGGATGCAGACCGATCGTCGGCTCGTCGAGAACGTACAGCACACCGGTCAACGCGCGGCCGATTTGACCAGCCAGCCGAATGCGCTGCGTCTCACCGCCGGACAACGTCGGCAGTGATCGTTGCAGCGTGAGATAATCCAATCCGACCTCGACAAGAAACGACATCCTCCCGCGCGCTTCTTCCAGCAGGTCGCCCGCCACTCGTTTGTCGTCACCGGTCAATCGAATCTTCTTGAGAAATGTCAGCGCCTGCCCCAGCGGCATCTCGCAAACCTGCTGCAGTGTCTTTCCCTGAAACCGCATGTTCGCCGCGTCGTCCCGAGTCCGGCTACCGTCGCAGGTGGAACAGGGAATTTCGCCGACGAGTTCAGAAAGATGCCGACGATGCTGGTAAGAGACTCGCGATGCTTCATCGACTGCCGGGAACAGCCCTTTGTATTGAAAACGGAAAGGGGCCGAGGGTTCCTGCTGACCAGACTTCTTTCTCTCGTCCCTTGTCCCTTGTCCCTCAGCCCCGACCCCAAACCACCGGTCGCCAGTGCCGTACAGAATCTGGCGACGCTGTACGGGTTCCAGCTGAGCGAACGGAACATCCAGCGGGATGCCGACGCTGCTCGACATCGCCTGCAGCATAGCCCGGAATACTGAACTGGTCTTCGGGTCCGGCCAGACGGCCACCGCGGCGTCTTCCAACGACCGTTGCGGATCGCTGAGCAACACTTTCAAATCAGTTCCCTGTTGAACGCCCAGGCCCTCACATTCAATGCACCATCCCTGCGGGCTGTTGAATGAAAAGTTGTTGGGGATCAGCTCTTCGAAACTGCGACCACATTCTTCACACGCTCGGAACAGGCTGTACGAATCAACGTCCCAGTCGGGCTCGTCCCGCTTGTCATCGACAAGGGCCGTTCGCAGGACGCCCCGTCCGAGTCCGATTGCAGTTTCCACGGAATCGGCGATCCGAGACCGCTGCTGACGCTTCACCGTGATTCGATCGACGACGACTTCGACGTTGTGCTTACGCTTGCGATCGATCTCCGGAACGTCTTCCAGACGATGCGTTGTGCCATCAATGCGGACTCGCGCGAAACCCTGCTCGCGAAGATTGTCCCACAGGCGTTCGTAGGCTTGCCCAACTCGAATTTCCTGTGGCGCGAGCAGTAACACTTTCGCACCTTCATCCAGCGACAGCAGACGCTCGATGACTTCGTCAGTGGTCTGCGTCTTGACGGGAATCTGGCACGCCGGGCAATACTGAGTCCCCAGGCGGCACCACAGAATCCGCAGGTAGTCGTAGATTTCGGTGACTGTTCCGACGGTTGATCGAGGCGTTGCACCGACGCTTTTCTGCTCGATCGCAATCGATGGTTGAAGTCCGTGAATATGGTCGACGCGAGGTTTCGGCATCTGTCCCAGAAACTGACGTGCGTATGCCGACAAAGATTCGACATACCGCCGTTGCCCCTCAGCGTAGAGCGTGTCCATCGCCAGCGACGTCTTACCGCTGCCGCTCGGACCACAGAACACGTTCATCCTGTCGCGAGGCAACTCGACATCAATGTGTTGCAGATTGTGTTGAGCGGCTCCGCGAACGGTGATGGATGGTCGAGGGTCGAGGGTTGAGAGTCGAGAGGAAGCTTTCTGCCACCGGGCGGCATCTTCACTCAGACCCTTGGCCCTCGATCCCCGACCTCTGCCCCTCTTCACTCCCAGCAGCGGAGCCAGTGCGAAGCCGGTATGCGAATCCGGGTGACTGGCGACGGCCTCGGGAGTCCCCGCACAAACAACCGTCCCGCCGCCCGAACCGCCATCGGGTCCGATATCGATCACCCAATCGGCGGTCTTGATAACGTCAACGTTGTGTTCAATGACGAGCACCGTATTGCCGTTCTCCACGAACCCGTGCAGCACTTCAAGCAGCTTCTCGACATCGGCAAAGTGCAGCCCGGTTGTCGGTTCGTCGAGCAGGTAGATCGTTTGCCCGGTCGACCGCTTGCCGAGTTCTCGCGCGAGCTTGATTCGCTGAGCTTCACCGCCGGAAAGCGTCGGCGATGGCTGTCCTAACTTAAGATAGTCCAGCCCGACGTCGTGCAACGTCTGCAGCAGCCTGTGGATTTTGGGAACGTTCGCGAAGTGCGACAACGCTTCCTGAACATCCATGTCGAGCACTTCGGCGATGCTCTTTCCTTTGAACCGAACTTCCAGAGTTTCATGGTGAAACCTCTGCCCGACGCACACGAGACACTTCACCCAGATGTCAGCGAGGAAGTCCATTTCCAGTTTGTTGGCACCGTGCCCTTCGCAGGCTTCGCACCGTCCACCGCTCACGTTGAAGCTGAATCGCCCCGGCTTGTAACCGCGAATCTTTGCTTCCGGCAGCTTCGCATAAAGATCGCGAATCAGGTCGAAGAGTTTGACGTACGTCGCCGGATTCGATCGCGGCGTGCGACCGATCGGCGACTGATCGATGTCAATGGCCTTGTCGACATGTTCGATTCCGGACACCGACTCGTGATCACCAGGCAGCCCTTTGCCCTTGTTGATATCTCGATTGAGCGTCTGCCAGAGGATGTCGTTCACAAGTGAACTTTTTCCCGAACCACTGGCACCGGTCACGCAAATGAAGCAGCCGAGAGGGAACTCCGCGTTGACACTTTTCAGGTTGTGATGAGTCGCCCCGTTGATCGAGATGATCTGCCCGTTTCCGGGACGTCTTTCTGTCGGAACAGCGATCCTGCGGCGTCCGGAAAGAAACTGGCCGGTGATGCTTTTCTTCGACTTCTTAACGTCGGTGACCGATCCTTCAACGACGACCTCGCCGCCACGGACTCCCGGTCCTGGTCCGAAGTCGACGATGTGGTCAGCGGCCTGCATGGTCTCTTCGTCATGCTCAACAACGATGACCGTGTTCCCCTGGTCCCGCAGATCGCACAAACTGTCGAGCAACATTCTGTTGTCGCGAGGATGCAGCCCGATCGATGGCTCGTCGAGAATGTAAACGACGTCGACCAGACCGCAGCCAATCTGCCCGGCAAGGCGGATTCGCTGACTCTCGCCCCCGGAGAGCGTCGGCGCCGTTCGATCCAGCGTGAGGTAATTCAACCCGCACCTCAGCAGGAAACCCGACCGGCCTCGGATCTCCTTGAGGGCTTCTTCGGCGATGTACTGTTGAGTTTCGGTCAGCGCGAGCGATTCGAAAAACTGCCACGCGGACAGAATGTCCAACGCGCAGACCTGCGAGATGTTCAGCGTTGCGGACTTTGCCGGAGCAACTTCTTCAAAGTCGCCCTCTCGCTCCTTGAGAGGAGCCGACGCGATCGCCGCTTGCGATTTCAGTCGCGTCTTTGTTTTCGGTTTCCGTCGCGTTTTTGTTTTCAGATTCGAAGTTCCGTCGTTGATCGGCTCATCGAGCGAAGCAAGATGGCTACTTTGTCCCATTCGTTTGAGAAATGCCTTGCTGGTCGTCGTCAGCGTGACCGCTTCTGCCTGACGATTGAGGCGGCTGCCGTGGCAACTCGAGCACTTCACGAAGCGCATGTGCTTTTCGAGCTGTCGTCGCCGCATCGGGTTGTTGGTCTTGCGGTAGCCTTCGAGTAGTTCCGGAATAAAGCCACTGAAAGTACCGCCGTGTTTCCACGTGCCGCCGTGATAGCCCCACTCGTAAGTGATGTGCCGCTCACCCAGCCCGTACAGAAACAGTCGCTTCGCTTCGTCCGTCAGATCTTTCCACGGAGTCTTAAGAAAGCTGCCTTCCTTGAGACCGAGGTCCGTCTCGATGGCCGCTCCGATGCCTTTATAAATGTGCCGTCGCCAGCGACCGATGCCTTTGACAGCTCCCAGCAGCGCCAGCGAGCCTGCCCACAGCGACTTCTTTTCTTCCTCGACCAGCGAATCCAGGACAAACTCAAACCGATCGCCGAGCCCGTTGCACTCGTGACACATTCCCTGGGGGCTGTTGAAACTGAACAGCTGCGGCGACGGCGGTTCGAAACTGATTCCGCAATCGGTGCATGCGTAATGCGAACTGAAAAGCTGCTCTGAAGGGCTGAGGGCTGAGGGCTCAGAGCCGAGAGGCTTTGTGCTGTCGATCGCTCCTGACTTTCCTGGTCCCTCGTCCCTCGACCCTTGCCCCTCGACCACAACGAGCAGGCTGCCTTCGCCGAGTTTCAATGCCTGCTCGACAGACTCGGCCAGTCTTGCTCGCAGCGACTTCCCAGCGATGAGTCGGTCGATCACGACTTCGATGTAGTGTCGCATCTGACGGTCGAGCTTCAGGTCTTCGGCCAGCTGGATGAACTCACCATCGACGCGGGCCCGCACGAAGCCCTGTTTGAGCAGGTCGTCGAACAGGTCGCGGTACTCGCCCTTCTGACCTTGAATGATCGGGGCGAGCAGCTGGAACTTCGTGCCGTCTTCGTAGCGGGAAATCGTGTCGATGATCAGTTCGACCGACTGCGCGGTGACGGGTTTTCCGCATTGATAACAGCTCTGAGTTCCGACTCGGGCAAACAGAACTCGCAGGTAATCGTAGATTTCCGTAATCGTGCCGACAGTGCTGCGAGGGTTGCGGCCACTGGATTTCTGCTGGATCGAGATCGACGGAGCGAGCCCGGTAATCGAGTCAACTTCCGGCTTGGGCATCTGTCCGAGAAACTGCCGAGCGTAACTGGATAGCGATTCGACGTACCGCCGCTGACCTTCGGCATAGAGCGTGTCGAACGCCAACGAACTCTTACCCGAGCCACTGACACCGGTCATGACGATGAGCTTGTTCTTCGGCAGCCGCAGCGATACATCACGCAGGTTATGCTCCCGCGCGCCTCGAATGACGATCTCGTGCGACTCGGAACTTACCTTCGTTTTACGGGGCCTCTTTACCGATTTTGTCGTCGTTGCATCAGTTGTCGTTGCCAAGCCGGTTCCGCGTCGAGCCATGAGTCGGTCTATCAATCAGGAAGAAACTTCGGACGGTGGTCAATTGGTTCAGGGCTGTCTTGTGGGAGTATAGAACTCCAACCGGTCCGGCCCAATTGACTGCCCTTCGTTTCACCTGTTGACCAGATTTCAGGGACTGGGTGACTGGTTTGTCGAGGGCTGATTGACAACGCGTCGTCAGCCGCCACGATTCACGGACACGTCTGAAACCAGGCCCCAGCTTGACGGCTCGGCCTGTAGCGTCACCGATTCAAAGGAGTTCACGGATGAAGATCTCGCTCAGCAGCGCGTCGTGGCACGATGTTCAATGTAACTGGTTGATTGTTGGAGTGGCCGAGTCTCCTGAGCTTTCTGGCCCAGTCGAAAAGCTCGACCTGGCTCTGGGCGGCACGATATCCAGGTTGATCGAATCAGGAGACCTGACCGGCAAACTCGCCAAGCTGTTGCCGCTGCACGATGTCCCCGGCATATCTTCCGATCGAGTTCTGCTGGTGGGTCTCGGAAATATCGACGGGCTCACTCGCGCGCGATTCGAGAAGGCCATGATGACCGCCGTCAGGAAGGCGTCATCGAAAGACGGCATGACTGTTGCCATCTGCGTGCCTGAAGCGGTGACAAAGGCCGTCGGTTCCGCAACGGCGATCGAAACCACGGCGACCGCAGCTATTGTCGGTTCTCAAGGGCAGGATTCTCTGAAGTCGGAGCAGGGGCACTTCCCGATGGTGAGCGTTTCTCTGCTGGTCGAGGGAGCGGAATCTCAAGCGGCGACCGATGCAGCAGCGCGAGGAACGACGATCGGCGAAGCCATCAATCTGACTCGAGAACTGGTCAATCTGCCGCCCGAAATGATCTATCCCGAGTCGTTCGCCGCGCGTGCTCGAGCTGTTGCTGATGAACTCGGTCTGCGATTTGAAGCTCTGGGCCAGGATGAACTTGAAGCGGAGCGAATGGGCGCGCTGCTGGCGGTTTCGCAGGGGAGCACTCGTCCGCCTCGCGTTGTAGCGATTCGCTACCAGGGCGGCGCGGCGGACGCACCGACACTGGCGATCGTCGGCAAGGGCGTTACGTTCGACAGTGGCGGGCTCTCGCTGAAACCGTCTGAGAGCATGATCACGATGAAGTGCGACATGGCCGGAGCGGCAACGGCGTTGGGGGCCGTGTCGGCCATCGCCCGGCTGAAACTGCCTGTGAACGTCGTCGGTTACATGGGCCTTGTCGAGAATATGGTCAGCGGGACGTCCTACAAACTGGGCGACATCCTGACAGCTCGCAACGGCGTGACGATCGAAGTTCAAAACACGGATGCTGAAGGTCGACTGGTCCTGGCCGATGTGCTCAGTTATGCCGTCGAGAAAGGTGCCGACCGCATTGTTGATCTGGCGACACTGACAGGAGCCTGCGTTGTTGCACTTGGCGAAGAAGTCACGGGAGCTTTTACCAACAATCAGGACTGGTGCGACGGTATTACTGACGCGGCAGCAGTCGCCGGAGAAGAGATCTGGCAGATGCCGATGTTCGATCACTTCGAAGAACTGCTCAAGAGCGACGTTGCAGACTGTCGCAACATTGGCGGGCGTTGGGGCGGAGCCATCTCGGCAGCGAAATTCCTCGAAAAGTTCGTCGAGGGAAAACCGTGGGTGCATCTCGACATTGCCGGCCCATCGTTCGCGTCGAGCAACACGCCACACCGTGAAGGTGGAGCAACCGGCTGCATGGTGAGGACGCTGGTTGAAGCCGCCGCAGCACTCGCCAGATAGCGAACGGCGAATCAGCAACACACTCGAAACGCCGATACTCAACAAATTCCCTCAGGCGGCAAATCGTGTGGCAACGGAGATTCTTCCTGTGGCTGTACAGCGACCGGCTGTCGCGAAACTGTTTTCCGCAATAGCCGGTCATTGATTCACGTGGCGCGAATCGCCTGGTCCCCATTTACTTCATGAAGAAGTCGGTTGGACCTTTGACGGTGTAGTACGGGTACTGAACCGCCGCTGGTGGCTGAGTTGGATTCGGATAGGTCAGGCCCTGGGGGGCGTTGTACTCCCACGTGTGATGATGAGTCGGTCTCCAGACATCGAAACTGTGCGACTGCGGGCAAACAGGGCAGCTCGATCCGTGAGGGCCGGGCGGGCAGTTAGACGGGCCAAACTGATTCGGATCAAAGGCCGGACCGTCGTAGTACCGGGTTTCCGGACTTGGGCCGGGCATTCGCATCCCACCATTGGATGCCATTTGCCCCTGCGGCGCCATCGGGTGAGGGCCAGCCTGGTACTGTCCGGGTGCCTGACCTCGGACGGTGCCCATATTCTGGCT
This sequence comes from Planctomycetota bacterium, assembly GCA_027624335.1. Taxonomy (GTDB): domain Bacteria; phylum Planctomycetota; class Planctomycetia; order Planctomycetales; family Planctomycetaceae; genus JABMPE01. The sequence continues at coordinate 4,959 of JAQBWV010000044.1, read as the reverse complement.
GCACCCAACCGTGATCGTCACGAGGCTGCACACGGCGAGCAGAGCAACAGTTTGTCTCATCGGAAATCCCTTCCTGGTCCCTGAGGACTTGCTTCGGCCGAAAACTGCTTCTGCGTGAAGCACGATTTGTGTTCTGAACCGACACGGTCATCGTCTCAAAGACACTTATCGACCATACGAGCCGTCGAATTCGGAGAATCGATGCAAGGCGGACAACCGGATTAACCGCGAAAGTCCACCGATATTGCAGCTCCAGCCTAATCTGAGTAGATTACCACACGCCTTTGTGTCGGATGGCGAACGGAATTGTTGTTTGGGCTGTAAATGCCGTTTCTGAAACGGGATAGACTGCCCCAAGTAGTGCTCTGGATTGGCGAACGACTTCGCTACGGTCTGAGTCCAAAGTTCGGTCGAACCCGAATCCTTATTGGCGAGCACGAAATCAAGGGAGTGACGCTGTGTTTATTGCTGCATCTTCTCGATGCTTCTCTGATCTGAAGTTCGAGGAAGCCTGCCGAAACATTGTCGGCCTCGACTACGACCGGATTGACATTTGGCTCGATGAAACGTCGAACCATCTGACCCCTTCCGAAGTTGCGAGCAATCCCGAAGCCTTCCTGTTGAGGTATCGGGATCTTAGCCGTTTGACCCCCGTGGCGTTCACCGTGGCTCATGACATCGATAATGAAACGATGGCCGGCCTGTGTACAACCGCGAAACTGCTCCGCACAACGCAGATCACAGTTCCATCCTCACCGATCGGGACGCCATTCAATTCGGAGATCGATCGACTCAAGCAGTTTGTTAGCATCGGCAATGAAGCCGGAATTCGAATCTCAATTCACACCAAAAGCGGACAACTGACTGAGGATCCGCATACCGCAGTCGAACTTTGCCAGTCAGTGCGGGGCCTGGGACTGTCACTCGACCCGAGTTATTACATTTGCGGCTCGCACAGTGACGCATCGTGGGATCAGGTTTTCCCGTACGTGTACCACACGTTGCTGCGTGATAGCACCGACAAACAGGTACAGGTGCAGGTTGGACTCGGCGAGGTGGATTACGCTCGGATCATTCAGCTGCTCGCTCGCGAGAATTACAACCGCGCGCTGTCAGTTGATTTTGATCATGCGCAGATGGATGACGAGATGCGGGCTCTGGAAATGAGAAAACTGCGGCTGCTTCTGGAGACGCTGCTGTAGAACGCAGTGTCGTTCAGCTTAGTGTGCCTTTGGCATCTTTTTCACACGGAGTGAGGTACGGTCGATGCCGCAGTTCGTGCTGCTGCAACACGATCATCCGCAGCTTCACTGGGACTTCATGCTCGAGAGTGGTGACGTACTTCTCACGTGGCGTCTGGATCAGATTCCTGGCGAGTTGGCCGAAATCGACGCCCAGGCACTGCCCGACCATCGTAGGGCATATCTCGATTATGAAGGGCCGGTGAGTGGAGACCGCGGATCGGTCGTGAGAATTGATCGAGGAAGTTTTGAACTGCTGAAATCGTCAGTTGAAGGATTAACGGTCCGGTTGAACGGTGACCGCGTTTGTGGCGAGGCTCGGTTGCGGCAACTTTCATCGGGCGTTTCAAATGTTTCGTCGGACACGGACATGTGGCGAATGTCGTGGCTGCCGGACGATCTCCCAGTTCCATGAAGCAGACGGCGCCCCGCAGAATCCCAATTTGCTGGGTAAGCTGCATGGACGTTTTGGCATGTGGAGATCGTGATTTAGAGGCCATTCTGCAACAGCTCTGTGAGTTGTTATCCTGACGCCGTCAAGTGCATAGAACTGCCGACGGAGATGGTTGACGAATGCCCGACCAGCCTTCCACAGAGACGAATCCGCAGCGGACTCCCGACGACACGATGTTCCGTGCGATCGTCGAAGGAGCCGTCGAGGGAATTCTTGTCCATCGTGATCAGAAGCCGTTATACGTCAACGAGGCGTGGGCTCGGTTACACGGACTGACAATCGACGACGTTCTGGCGATGGACGACGTCCTGCCGCTGATCCACGCGTCCGAACACCCTCGCATTCTCAACTACATGGAAATGAGAATGCGTGGCGATGCTGCTCCGACTCAGTACGAGTACCGCGGCGTCCGAGCTGATGGGTCGGTGTTCTGGCTGGAGAATCGGGTCCGCCCGATCGTCTGGTGCGGAGAGCCGGCCATTCAGGCGACAGTGATGGATATCTCGCGTCGAAAAAAAGCTGAACAGGCTTTACACCTGAGCGAAGAGCATTTCCGCAGTGGCTTCGAGGACGGCACGATCGGCGTCTGTTTTGTCGATAGCGATTTGCGATTTATCCGAGTTAATCGTGCGTTCTGCGACATGACAGGCTACACGAGCGACGAGTTGTTGAATCTAACGACGCTTGATCTCGCGTTGGATGAGGACTGCGCGTCAGGCTCGCCCAGGCCCGACACGACCCCACACAACTTCAGTGACTTTTCAGTGCGTAAGAAATATGTTCAGAAAGACAAAGGTATCGTCTGGGTTCGCGTATCAGCACACTGGATTTACGACGACGACCGCCAGCCAGCTTATCGACTGACTCTTGTCGAAAATGTGACAGATCGGGTTCAGGCCAGGCTTGCTGTTGAAGCCAGCGAGAAAAGATTTCGAAATCTTGTAGAAGGTTCGATACAAGGCGTCCTGATCCACCGGAATGACCGGCCGCTGTTTGTTAATGAAACATGGGCTCAGATCTTCGGTTATACGGCGGATGAGGTTCACAGAACCGATTCGACATTGAAGTTCGCCGCGCCGGAAGAGCACGAGCGTCTGCGCGAGTATCGAGAGGCCCGTATCGCCGGCGAGTCGGCTCCGACTCGATACGAGTACCAGGGCCTGCGAAAAAACGGCTCAATTGTCTGGCTCGAAAACAACGTGCGAGTTGTTGACTGGGACGGCGGCCCGGCCATTCAGTCAACCATTATCGACTGCACTCAACGAAAGCTTCGTGAAGAAGAACTCGAAACGTTTAACGAGGAACTGGAACGCCGTGTTGCCGAGAGAACCGCCGAACTGGAATCAGCTAATGACCAGCTCCTGGGCGAGATCACTGAGCGACTGCGAGCGGAAACGGAACTCCGACAGTCGCGTGCGTTATATGAATCCCTGGTCGAAACCATTCCGCTGTGTGTCGCTCGGAAAAACCTGGCGGGCGAATTTGTCTTTGCCAATCGTGCGCTGAGAGACACGTTTGATAAGACGCTCGAAGAGATCGTTGGCTTTAACGATTACGATTTTTCGCCCAGGGAGCTTGCGGATCAGTATCGCAAAGATGACCAACGAGTTATTGACACGGGAGAACAACTTGATTTTGTGGAGACGTCGAGGTTCCGAGGTGAAAATCGACACATCCAGACGATGAAGACACCGATTCGAGATCTGGATGGAACGATTTCCGGAACGCAACTGGTCTTCTGGGATATCACGCCGCAGGCCGAGGCTGCTGAAGTTCGCAAAGCTGCTCAGGAAGAACTGGAACTACGGAATCGGGATCTAACTTCTCTGTTGTATGTCATCTCGCACGATCTGAAGGAACCAGTGCGAGCGATTCAAAGCTTCTCCATGCTGATCAAAGAAGCAATCGAAAATCAGCTTGACGAACGGACTCGAGGCTTTTTGCAGCGAGTCATCGACGCTTCCGAGCGCATGCAGAATCTGCTTGATGATGTACTGTTATTGTCGCGCGCTCAGCAGACAGTGGACGCGTCATCAGACGTCGACCTTAGCGATGTCGTGAAAGAAGTGCTGCAACTGCTGAGCGGCAGAATTGAGCAGTCCGGAGCAACGATCTCTATTGACGAGATCCTTCCAACGGTTACGGGCGACCGCAGATGGCTGATCCAGGCCGTGCAGAATCTGGTCGCCAACGCCCTGAAGTTCACATCGCCCGATTGCGCTCCGGAAATTGAGATAGCAACCGCAAACATTGAAGACATTGGCGACGCTGAAGCTGGCCTTGTCGTCAGGGACCGCGGACCCGGAGTAGATGAAGCACATCGCGAGCGAATCTTCGACCTTTTTCAGCGTGCTGTCGGTCGCAGCGTTGAAGGGACCGGCGCTGGGCTGGCCATTGTGCGAGGCATTGCGGAACGCCACGGAGGCGGCTGTCGCGTCGTTCCTCGCGAAGGAGGAGGTTCACAGTTCATCCTGACATTCGGGTCAATGGAAAACTGAGACGCCCGCCTGATTCACTGACCGTTGGTAAAGCCTGCTCGCGAGGTCATCATTGGCCACTGCACGGTGAGCAGCAAATTGATGCGCGGCTGTGCCATTCGTGATCGATGCCCCGCATCAACAGTGCATTATCAAAGACAACTGAGCCCGCCGGAAACATTGTGTGGTCATCGAAGAATGATGACTCAACTCGTGTGATGGACAGTGGCTGTACCTGCCAGTTGAAAGTTCGCAGTTCAAGGCCGTCAAACTGTCGGTTCGAAGCATCCGGCGAGTACCCAATAGACCCCGCTTCGAAGAATTGAGATACCGCGGTCACAGACGGGAATATCGAGGCTGCAGGCAGCTTCGGAGCGACCTGAGCATCAACCAGCACTCGTGCCGAACCGTCGCGACTACGCACACCAATTTTCGTAATGATCTAAAGTTTCCTGGATCTCGAAGTCGGCGCAATGGTGGACACCGGGAAAAAGTCGCCCTCTAGCGAAGGCGTTCAGCCACACGGAAGTGTCACGTCGAGGAATGAAGACGCCAGTACGAACGCCGTTGTCATTGTCCCACTCGACTGCGATCCGATGGGCGGCGTTTTCTGATGAGATACCGACACAAGCTGGCAGAAATCCAGGGCGGACGTGCTTAAGGCGGATCAGGCAAATGCCAGCGATACTGTAGCCATGTACCTTCTGAGGTCGAAAGCAATAGCGTTCGGCACGGAATTTGCGCCATGGATTGTGACAGGGAACAGGCTGTCGGAATGGCATGGAGG
>JAQBWV010000332.1 GCA_027624335.1 Planctomycetota bacterium | reverse complement strand
ACTTTGGGGCCATAGCTCAATCGGTTAGAGCAGCGAACTCATAATTCGTTGGTTGCAGGTTCGAGTCCTGCTGGCCCTATCGGACTGGATATCACCAGCTCCCCTGAACCCTCGAAACCAATGGTTTTCGAGGGTTTTTCGTTTTGCGTCATGGCTCCAGATACCTGCTGATTTGCAGAGATAGAACAACTGGTAGAACAACAAATGGCTCGCTGGAACGAATCGCCGGTTGCCATCCCGAAATGCTTCATTTCGACGGCGCGAGGATTCCAAAGCCATTCACAGACATATCTTGTCGGGAAGTGAACAAGCAATTCAGTTTGCCGGGTCAACCGCATGTTGTGATAAAGCCTCGGCCAGTCCTTGATGCCAGAGAGTTGCAACGGCTTCAAGACTGGCGTTCGAACGTTCTGAGCTGACGAACGCCAAGGTGAAAGAGATTCAGACCAGGCGATCCACTTAAGGATCCGCACAAGCTGGTCCGAACTTTGGGGTCCACCTCAGTCATGAGCACTGACGAGCAGCACAACAGCAGCGGACGAAGCCTTCTACGGGTCTCTGACGATGGCGCCGTCACGGGCTTCAACGGCCTTGCTATCGACGACGACTCGACCATTTTTTATGAGGTTCGCCGCTTCGAACGCTTTAGCATCCTCAACAGGTATCACCACGGCTTGATGTCACCATCAAGGCGTAATGCACCCGGTAATTGTTGTCATTCAACGTTGTGATCTTGACCCGATGTTATGAACGGAGATCATCGTAAGAAGTTTCGTTGCAGGAAGTGACGGTTGTCATTTTCACACGCCAGAACAATCGTGCCCTGAAGGAGTCCCGCCATGCTGACATTTCAATCCAGCCGCCAATATCGTGACTGCGAAGGAGCCTCCAGACGCGACTTTTTCAGAGTTGGCGCACTCGGTGCCGGAGCTTTGACTCTTCCCCAATTACTTGAGGCGAAGAGTCACGCGAGTGCGGCTGGTCGTTCGATCAAGAACAAGTCCGTGATCTGGATCTGGCTTGCTGGTGGCCCAACTCACGTCGAGACGTTCGATCCGAAAATGACGGCACCTGTGGAGTATCGAAGTGTTACGGGTGAAGTTCAGACCAGCGTCCCCGGCATGACCCTCGGCGGTTCGTTTCTGCAGATGGCGAAACTCGGTGACAAGCTGTCTGTTGTCCGCTCTTTTGCACATGGCAGCAGTAGCCACGGGACTGGCACACGCTGGGTGATGACCGGCGTTAAACCGATAGGACAGGAAAGCGGCAAGCCGTCAATAGGTTCAATCGTTTCGAAACTGGGTGGGACCTTCAGCCCGGAAACTGGTATGCCAACGTATCTCCGCATGGGCACTATCGGTGGTGACGGGGCCGGGTATCTCGGTCCGCAGTACAGCCCGTTCAGCCCTTCGGGTCAGGCGGCAAAGAATATGAATGTCAGCTTGCCTGTGGAGAGGGTTTCCGATCGTAGGCAGCTGCTCGGTCAACTCGACCAGATCGATCGGGATATCGACCGCACAGGAAAGGTCCGCGGTATCGATGGGTATGAAGAGCAGGCTTTCAATCTCATGCTTGGGCAGGCCAAAGATGCCTTCGGAACCAAAGGCGAGGACCAGAAAACACGGGACCGTTACGGCCGCGGTTTTGGAGAGAATCTTCTGTCTGCACGACGGCTGTGCGAAGCCGGTGCCTCGTTTGTTACCGTTAGTAGTGGTGGGTGGGATATGCACGGTAGCATCGAACGAAACATGAAAGGTAGAGCGCCAGCACTCGATCAGGGCGTCTCCGCGCTGATTGAAGATCTGCACGACAGAGGTATGCAGGACGACGTGCTGGTCGTAGTTACCGGAGATTTTGGTCGCACACCGCGCATCAACAAGAACGCCGGTCGTGATCACTGGGGCAACCTGTGCACGCTGGCGCTTTCGGGCGGCGGACTGAATATGGGGCAGGTCGTTGGACGTTCTTCAGCCAAAGCTGAAGTGCCGGACTCGTCTCCAATTCGACCGCACGATCTGGTCGCGACCATCTTTGAGCTGTTCGGAATTCCGCTGAAACAACAGGTCGTCGATTTCCAGGGACGTCCTATGTACCTGCTCGAAGATGGTACTCCAATCCAGGAACTCATTTAGCGCATCGGTCGTTTCCCAGGACCTTAGAGTTAGATTTCGGCAAAGTCTGAATTTCGTACGCTTTGGAACATCAGTCGGCGTGAAGAGCAATGGTTTGCCAGTTTGTACCGGGCGTAGATTCTGGCCAGCGTAGCGGACTCCCAGACGCGCACTCTCTGTGTCATGCGTGCTCAATTCGGTACGGCTGACTCTTCCCGTGACGATTTCCGGTTTTTCCAGAACGGCGTGGCCCTGCAGAGCGTCTGCTTCCGGGCCAGGCCGCTGATGGAGGTCTCTGACGTTGGTTCACAAATGATCTCGACGTCCCGTCCATAAGCAACTCGCCTGTCCATGAAAATCTCAGCAGCTTAATAAACGGACTGACAGAGTGAAACGGCGCGGATTGTGCTCCAGGGGCGTGTGACGTTGAGAGCTGCTGCTGGCTGAGGAAAACCTCGGTCCTGGCGGTTGGAATGCAGGATGCTCCACTCGGCGTTGTAAGATTTGCAAAACTCCAGGGACGGAGATTGTGGATGTCGGGTTTGACTGGTCTTGTGGTGGTTTTGTCGGTGGTGGGTGGGGCTCCGGATGGAGTGCTGCTTGATTTTTCGGCTTCGTGGTGTGGGCCTTGTCAGTCCATGCTGCCCGTTGTCCACCGGCTGCAGAATCAGGGGTATGCGATTCGCACGGTCGATGTGGATCGAGAGCCCGCTCTGGCTCAGCGGTTTGGCATCACTCATATGCCGACCTTCGTTTTGATCGTGAAGGGGCAGGAAACGCAACGGTTTACTGGAGCTTTGAGCGAAGCTCAGTTGCGACGCATGGCGTCGATGATTCCTCAGAAGGAAGATACCCTGGCTGATGTTGCAGCTGTACCTGCAGGCATTCCTGAAACTGTCGCGGGGACCAGGACGCCGCTGTTCGTTGCCAGAACGGTTGGTGAAACCAGGTCGACCGACGAAGGGATGCGGGGGGCTTCGGGAAGCAAATCGACCTCAGGCGGTGCGAAGATCCTTGACGAACCCAGCGGTCCGCCGCGTCCGTCGACTGCGGATGTCATTCGGGCAAACATTAGTGATTCTTCCCCACCGTCGTTCACCATCGATCCCATGCAGGCGTGTACGCGGATTCGAGTCAAAGATTCCAGCGGCATGGATATCGGCTCGGGGACGATCATTCACAGCGAGCCGGGTCGGACGCTCATTCTGACTTGCGGGCACATCTTTCGGCACTTCGACGACTCGGGACAGATTGAAGTCGACGTCTATCAGGACGAGCGACCTCGGATGTATGACGGGAAACTTATCAAGTTCGATCTGCAGGCTGATGTCGGGCTGGTGTCGATCTCGACGTTGAAGCCGCTTGCGGTCGCCCGCGTTTCCCGGCAACCGCTTAACTCCGGGCAGCTTGTTTTCAGTGTCGGATGCGGTGGAGGAGAACCTCCTTCGAAGTTGCAGCATCGCGTGACATCGACGACGAAGTTTCCAGCGGGATACGTGGAATGTACGGGGACTCCCATTCAAGGACGGTCCGGGGGCGGTCTGTTCACCGTTGACGGAGTGGTTTCCGGAGTGTGCGTGCTGGCTGACCCGGCGGCACGTCGCGGACTTTACACCGGCTTGACGGCAGTGCATGCCCTGCTGGACCGGTGCGGACTGTCGTCGCTTTATCGCAACGCGGCTGAACTGAAAGAGCCGCTGTTCGTGGCAGAAGGGGCCGGCAACGTCGCAGCAGCGGATCCGGAAGACGGCGCCGATGACTCGGAACGGTTAACGATGGGGGACACGCCGCAGGGATTCAACGTTGCCGTCGAGACGGATCAGGGCGAAGTGCCTCCGTTTGTTGAGCCTGAGTTTGTCGACCCGGAGGTGGCATCGGGATTGAAAGCGGTCGAACTTGAAGGACCTGTCGAGTTTCTGCCTGGCAGTCAGGATCAAGGTGTCGAGACGCCGAGCGCGTTCGCTGGACTGCTGGCCCTGGCGAGTCAGTCTTCGCACGGGGCGACGGGTGAGCTCAGCGATACTCGCGCAGAAGGTTCTTCGCCAACAGATCGGCGACCGTATGTGAGCCCGAGTGCCTCTTCGCTGAGTAAAACACTGGAATCCGCTCGTGGAGCGGAAGTCGTTTGTATCATCCGCGACCGAAATCAACCTGATGGTCCGAGCCGCATCGTGATAATTCATGAGGCGACTGACCGGTTTGTCTCCGACCTGACCAGCGAAGTCGAGAACCAGGTCCAGCAAACTTCGCTGACAGTCCGCAATACTGTCGCGCCACGAACAGCGGCGGCTTCAGCGGCGTTCTCACGTTATCGACGGCGACGGTAGCGGGCTTCTCCGGACATTTGCGAAGAATCGTGGGCCGAGCCCCGGAGCGAGTGAATCCTCAGACCGGGATTCCGCCAGATCGAGCGCAGGCCTAAACTCCGCTGCGATAACTCTTTCTGGCACGCTTCGGACACGAATTCGGGATGGAATCGTGATGGTTCATGGACGGTTTCAAGCGGCGGCAACGATCCGCGCGGCATCAATTGGCTTGCGGTTTCGAGCGATGGTGCCGCCCCTGTTGTCGATCGTCGTGCTGGTCGGGAGCGCCACTCCGGCCTTTGCAGATGGCGAGACCACTTCGCGGGCGGCGGCAGCCAATGCCGGTTTCTTTGATCTGCTCCGTACCGGTGGCTTCGTTGGCGGCCTGATCTTCGCTTTGAGCCTGTCGATGGTTTATCTGATTGTCGAGCATTTGCTGAGCATTCGACGTGGGTCGCTCATTCCGTCTGACCTTGCGGAGGCAGTGCATCAGTATCTGTCTGAGCGAAAGATTGAAGATGCGAAGCAGCAATGTTCGCTCCAGCCGTGCTTTCTTTCGAACGTCCTGGCGTCCGGTCTGTCAGTGATTGAACTCGGCTATCAGGATGTCGAAAAGTCGATGGAAGACACCGCGACAGAACAGGCGGCGCGAATGTTCAGGAAGATCGAATATCTGCATCTGATCGGCACGCTGGCTCCGATGCTGGGGCTGCTGGGAACGGTATGGGGCATGATTACTGCATTTATGGAGTTTGAAGCGAAAGCGAATCCCGCAGTTTCGGAACTTGCCCCAGGCATCTATCGGGCGCTGGTCACAACAATGCTCGGCCTGACCGTCGCTGTGCCGGCGTTCGCGAGTTTCGCCATCTTTCGAAACCGGATTGATGAACTGGTGGCGGAAGCCTCACTGACAGCAGAGCACGTGTTTGCAGATTTTCGACGTGATCAGGCTCGCCGGGAGCGCGGACGCACCAAACAGGAACGCTCGCCTGATCCGCCGCCGAGAATGCCGTCCGTCGCGCTGGAGCGAGGTGCTCAGACATGAAGCCTCCCAGCATGACGCGATCCCGTTCGGTCAGCTTCAACGTGACATCGTTGATCGACATTGTTTTTCTGCTGATCATTTTTTTTCTGGTCGCCAGCCACGTCGCTCGAAGCGAGGCCGTTGAACCCGTCGACCTCCCGAAGATTTCGGATCCGGCAGGCGATGAAGAACAGGCCCCTCGCCGCATCGTAGTAACAGTGATGGCTGACCGATCGATGTGGGTTGGTGGCCGACAGGTCGCTTTACCTCAGGTTGAGCAACTGATCCTGTCGGCAGCACAGGAGTCTCGGAATGAAATTGAGGTTCGAATTCGAGCGGACCACGCGGCAACGTACTCCACTATCGAGCCCGTCCTGCTGGCATGTGCACAATTCGGAGTCACTCGCGTCGGCTTCGCAGTGCTGCCGAAATCACCATAAGTCAGCCAGAGTCTGAACTACTGAGTAAACCTGAATGCGGATACCCGTTTCACATCAGCACAGTCGCGAGCAGGACGACTCGTTCATGACGCCCATGATCGATGTCGTGTTTCTGTTGCTGATCTTTTTCGTGTGTGCATCGGTCGGGCAGATTCGAGAATCAAGTTTACCGACTCCTCTGGCCGCCGGTTCGGTCGAGGCGACCGATCCGGTCGAGTCTCCAGCGCCACTGGG
>JAQBWV010000331.1 GCA_027624335.1 Planctomycetota bacterium | reverse complement strand
AAGTTGCCGGTAACGGAGTCATGTGCAAGATCACGACCATCCCAAAGGGAGCCCGCAGTCAGGGATGGATGGGACGTACTAACTTCTCGAACTACACCATTCAGGCTGACGTCTACAGTGCCCAGCGCAATGAGAAGCTGGGAGACGCTGGAGTCATCGGTCAGAGATATCGACTTGACTTGATGGGTGCATCGCAGGAACTGAAGGTCGGTTCCTGGATTTCTCACGAAGAGAAATTCCGTAAGGTTCCGTTCGAGTGGAAGCCGAACACCTGGTACACGCTGAAATTGAATTCGAGTGTGTCCGAGAAAGATGGTAAGAAAGCAGCCATTCTGCAGGGGAAATGCTGGCCGCGGGATGGACAGGAGCCGGCAGAGTGGACAATTACCTGGGAAGACCACCCGGCGAACGATGTCGGCAGCCCTGGTCTGTTTGGCAATGCAAAGGATGCGGAAGTCTTTTTTGACAACGTGAAAGTCTCAAACAATTAGTTGGATTCGTCATTCCCGCGAACTCGGGGATGACTGGCTACATCGGGAGGTCGGTTCGACCCCGTTCGTTACTGCGTCTGACACGGTAGTTCGAGTAAAGAACCATTTGCCTGTGGCAGTGAGCCGGAACACTGGTTCTGGTGCTGTACCACTCTTCTGAATCGTTCCGAAGGTGAATCATGAAACGATATGCGACTTGTCTCCTGTCGCTCTTTGCACTGTCTTTCGGCATTGGAGCCGGACCCGTTGCAGCACAGGACTACAACCCGACAACGGAACTCCTCAAGGACATCGCCACACTGAAAGTGGGAGCCAAAGACTGGCCTCAATGGGGTGGCTGGTCCGGCAAGAACAACACGCCGGATGGCAAAAATATCCCGGTGATGTGGAACATCGACGACGGCACCAACATCAAGTGGGCAGCGAAACTCGGCTCTCAGACCTATGGCAACCCTGTCATCGCTAATGGCAAAGTCTACGTCGGCACGAACAACGGCGGTGGCCACCTTAAACGATACCCCAGCAACGTCGATCTCGGATGTTTGCTCTGCTTCGATGACAAGACGGGTGAATTTCTCTGGCAGCACTCCAGTCCGAAACTTGCTACCGGTCGCGTTCACGACTGGCCTCTGCAGGGCGTCTGCTGCTCCCCGATTGTGGACGGAGAACGCCTGTGGTTTGTAACCAGCCGAGGTGAGGTTCGTTGTCTGGATACTGAAGGCTTTCGTGACGACGAGAATGATGGCTCATTCACGGCCGAACCCAACGAGAACAAAGACGAAGCAGATGTCATCTGGGTTTTTGACATGATGAACAAGCTGTCGGTCTCGCAGCATAACATGTGCAGTTGCTCGGTCGCCCTGGTCGGCGACGTTCTGCTGGTTAACACGTCAAATGGCCTTGACGAATCACATATCAATCTCCCCTCACCGAACGCTCCGAGCTTCATCGCCCTGGATCGAAATACGGGCGACCTGCTGTGGACCGACAAGTCACCGGGCAGCAACATTCTGCACGGTCAGTGGTCTTCTCCGACGATTGGAGATTTCAACGGTCAGTCACAGGTGATCTTTGCTGGAGGCGACGGCTGGATTTACAGCTTCGATCCAAAAGGCGACGGAAACGGCGCTTCAAAACTGCTGTGGAAACTCGATGGCAACCCAAAAGACTCCAAGTGGATCCTCGGCGGACGCGGCACACGGAACAACATTATCGCCACGCCTGTGATCTACGACGGATACGTCTACGTGTCGGTCGGACAGGACCCCGAGCATGGTGAAGGTCCTGGACATGTCTGGTGCATCGATCCCAACAAACGCGGCGACGTCAGCTCAACACTGGCTAAAGGCAAGGACGGCAGCATTATTCCGCCGCGTCGTCTGCAGGACGTCGATCTGGAAGCAGGAGAGAAGATCGAGCCCAACCCGAATTCGGCCGTCGTCTGGCATTACAGTAAGGTCGATTTGAACGGAAACGGCAAGTTCGAATTCGAAGAAACAATGCATCGCACGATCGGAACGGCAGCGATCAAAAACGATCTGCTGTTCATCTCAGACTTCAGTGGACTGTTCCATTGTCTGGACGCAAAGAAAGTGGATGAGAAGACAACCAACGAAGACGGCACTCATCCACCAGTTGTCTATTGGAAGTACGACATGTTTGCAGCGGCGTGGGGATCGCCGCTGATCGTGGATGGCAAGGTCTATATCGGTGACGAAGACGGTGACATTGCAATTTTCATGTTGTCTTCTGATCCGAAAGTGGCCATGCCCGATGACGAGCCGATCGTTGAGATCAACGTCGGTAATGCGGTTTACAGTTCGCCGATCGTCGCTAACGACACTCTGTACATCGCGAACAAGTCGACGCTGTATGCGATTTCCTCAGCAGCGACAGGCTCCACTGAAAAAACGGAGTGAAATCCCGCAGGCGATTATCCTGGTCAAGTACCAGGCAAGCTTCTACCAGATAACTCTGGAAGACTCAGCCCTGAGTGGTGTTGGCGATTTCGCTCTCATCGTTCAGGGCTCTTTTTATGCTGCCAACTCCTCGACCGTGTATTTCGTTGTTCGCCCAGTTTGCTTTGCCCTGCCCGCCCAGGGATCCGTTGCGGCATTGCGTCATCGAGTGCGCCACAGGTTGAGGTTGCGGCGCTGTCGTGCCGGACAATCCTTGCGTCTTCAATAAAATTCGAGTCTGACCTGCGCTCGGGTATTTTCCCGCATGCGAGATCACTCCCTATCCGATTGTTTGAGTTCCTCACCGCTTGATTAGAATCCTGAATCGTGCCAATCCTTCAGCCTCAGTGACGCCGCGACCGAGATTGACGTGCAGGTTTTGGGACGTCTCACTTTCTCACACCTTGCAACATTTTTGAGGGCATGCACTCGAAACCGTGAGACAAAAGCACTCCGAAAAAGAGAGCACTTGCTCAAGTCAGTGGCACCCATCAAAACACAGCAGGCAGAACTCCGACGTCCAGCGGCCGAATTGCGATCACCATGTCGGACACGTTTTCTATTGAAGGACAGTACTGTCATGACTCAGGCTCTGAATCGACAACATCGTCCAGCGCATGTCACCGCTGTCTTCCTCATGTTGATGGTCAACGTGGCCTCGTCGCAGGACGAATTCCGGTGGAAGTATTCAGCGAAGCAACTGCAACCGTTCTGGCAGGCAGAAGTCGTTCACCGCGAATCTGTGTTGTTCATTCGAGATCCAAAAACCGGCGAAGCGCGAGCATCACTGCTGTTCCCTGTGCAGAGAATTGTTTCGGTTCTGAATTCCTCGGGAATGATTGAGTTTCAGCAGGGAGATGATTTTCGCTTCGAACCCGGTTCACGGGAGATCCTCGTTCCGGTCGGCTCACGAATTGTTACAAAAGTTCCGCAGGATTTGCGGCGTGAGCCTGGTTCGCAGAAGTACAAGTTGACTCACCGTGACGGCAAAGGAGAAATCCTGTTCGCAGCGAAACTGGAATACCACGACATGCAGACCTGGGTTACGTACACCAAGGCTGCAAATGACTGGTCGGTGAAGATGCCGGGGTTCGATGCCGCAATGCTGCCGCTCACGATTCAAAAGCTGCGAAGTCAAAAGCCGGTCTCCATCGTGCTGCTGGGCGACAGTATATCTACTGGCTGCAACGCCTCAGGGTGGGCTGACGGTGCTCCTCATCAGCCACCGTATCAGGATCTGCTGCAGCTTCACCTGGAAGCTCACTACGGAACGAAAGTTTTGCTGACAAACCTGTCCGTCGGAGGCACGTCGACTCCATGGGGCCTGACGATGATCGATAAGGTCGTCGAGCTTCAGCCGGACCTGTTGATTCTGGCCTTCGGCATGAACGACTCGGCTGGACGTTCTGCTGAGGAATACGGCAGGAACATTGCGTCAATGATTTCAAAAACGCGAGAGGGAATTCCGACCGCCGAGCTCATTCTCGTCGCGTCAATGCTGGGCAATCGCGATTGGACAGCGCTGAATCACGATGTCTTTCCACTGTACCGCGACGAACTGGCTGAACTGTGTCACGATGGTGTTGCGCTCGCAGATATGACATCCGTCTGGATCGAATTCCTGAAGCGGAAAAAGGATTGGGATCTGACGGGCAACGGAGTCAATCATCCCAACGACTTTGGCCATCGAGTCTATGCTCAAGTCCTATCGACATTGCTGATCGACCGTGACTCGAAGATTCCGTAAACGGCTGGTTCGATCAGGCGGCGAGTGCGTGGTCAACTCTGAAAAGTGGACAAGCCACTGTTTGCCATCCGTCTCGCGAAAGATCGCGAGCTGGAAGTTAAATCTGTGAACACGTCATTCCTGACTTGAGAGTTGACGACAGTGACACGCTATTTTTTTCCGATGGCGTACAGGGTTTCTTTTCGGCCGTTGCCGCTGCCTGTGGCGACTCGCAGGTACATGCGGTTGTCAACAACCGTCGGTGTCGCGAACGATTCTTCACCGAGCTGGTTCTGGCCAATCGCTTGAAAACTCTGCGGCGAGGCCTTGAAAACGAAGGTCGTTCCTCGTTCATTGGACGCGAAGATCGTGTCGCCCACCAGAATCGGTGACGCGGAAATCGGCCCTTGCAGCCGCGACTTCCACATCTCTCGTCCCGACTTCGCGTGCCAGCAGTAGGCAATTCCGCCGTCATCGACGGCATAGAGATGGCCGTCATGAATGAGCATTGACTGTTCGTAGCATTTGACACCGTTTCGCCACAGGACCGTACCGGAACCGTCCGCTTTGACGGCGACGGTTTCCTTTTTCGGGTAGCCACCACTGGCGTAGACAGTGTCGTTGTCCCACACCACGGTGCCGCAAGTGGCCATCGTCAGACATGGCTGACTCCAGAGTGGTCGTCCCGATTTGGGATCGTAAGAGGCGATCATTTCGGAGCCGCTGATGAGCAACTGATCTTTGCCTGACACGTTGCCGATGATCGGCGATGACCAGTTCAGCCTCTTTGGGCGATCCTGCTGCCAGACGGTTCGCCCGGACTTCGTGTCGAGTCCCTTCAGCCATGCGACCGTATCACTGTCCCCTGAAATAATCAGAACGCCATTATAAAGTGTCGGTGCCGCTGCATAACCGTACTCATACTGACGCGGAGAGAAGGCGCCGACGTCCTGCTGCCACACGACTTTGCCCTGCATGTCCAGAGCGACGGCTTCGATCTTGTTGTGGTGATTGAACGTGGCGTAAATCTGACGGCCATCGCTGCAGGCGGTTGAAGAGGCATGAGTGTTCTTGGCATGAACCTTTGGAAAACCGCCCTGGCTGATAGCGGCACCCCACTTCTGCTTTCCCGTTCGTCGATCGAAACCGAACACTCCCTGCCGCTGCCCCTGTTCATCAGCACTGGTCAAAACGATCAGTTCGCCGACAACAATTGGTGAAGAATGGCCGCGTCCAGGCACGTCGACCGCCCAGACAACATTCTGAGACGCACTCCATGCGGTCGGTACTGTCTGTCCGGACTCCGCGACGTTGTTGTGATTCGGACCTCGCCATTGTGTCCACTCGGCTGCGATGACGGCTGAGAACGGCAGCAGACTGAACAGCACAGCGGTGGTTAGAAATCGCATTGCTACTTTCCTCGAAAAAAGAGGTTGAGATATCGACTGATCGAAGTCCGAAAAGTGTCGCAGGCAGATGCGAGCCGTCAAGCAAGGCAAAGAAATTAGCGACCGGGTGCGTCCTGGAAACGAACTCAGCCGACAGACTCGGTGTGAGACTGTCGGCTGAGTTTTCAGAAATATCGCGGTCACTGCTTCTCGAAATCGTGGACGCGGATCAGTTGTTCCTTACCAGCTCCAGACCACACCGAAGTCCCATGAAGAACCTGTCCACGTCGATCTGGATGTACGAATTTCCGGGAAGAGGTTTTCCGAGGGATTGCCCTGCCACAGAATGCTGTCGCCAGCTCGCGTCAGTTCACCGATCACTGTGATCGTGCAGGCGGCCCTGAACTGAGCATTCCGCAGGATTGACGACCGCCGCAGAATCGGCAGATACTGAAACAGAGGCCCCTCAGCGTAAATCACCTGCTCAAACATCGGCGAAATACTTCGGTGGGCTGTGCTGCTGCTGAAACCATTCGGACGAGCATTTGTTGGTGTGGC
>JAQBWV010000043.1 GCA_027624335.1 Planctomycetota bacterium | reverse complement strand
ATCAAAGTGTCGAGTGCGGGAAGTCGGCCAGTCGATCTTCAGGCCTCGCCAGATCGGATATCGATCGTTGGAGTAAATGATCTGTTCGACGTGCCCTCGAGGCCACTTGGCCAGCGGGACGGAGACCACTCTTTCTCGACCGTTGCCCCGAATGACTCGCAGGCGACTGGTCGAACCGGGAGCAAGCAGTCCAACTTCCCGCAGAATGTCGCTGGGCTCAAAGATCGGATTCGCGTTGACGGCGAGGACGATATCGTTCGTTCGCAGTCCTGCGCGATAGGCCGGCGAGTCCTGCACGACCTGAGCGATCACGACACCGCGTGTCTCTCGCGACAGGCTTCCAAATGTCGCCTGAACATCCTTTGCTGGACCTGGGACGACGCCCAGAAATCCGTACTCGACTTCGTATCCTCGAAGCAGGTCTTCGACAATCCGCCGAATCGACGAGTTGAGAGGGATCGCATAGCCGACAGATGTTTCATAACCTTCCATCGCCGCCAGCGACGTCGTGATGCCAATCAAGTCCCCGTCCTTGTTGAGCAGCGCTCCGCCACTGGTGCCCGGTCCAAGTCGCGTGTCGACGTGCAGTAGTGTTCCGAAATGATGGATCGTTTCCCGATCGGTTGTCGTCTCGGCGAAGGGGAAGCGCGACACGTTGCTGATCATTCCCAGGCTGACACTCGGAGATCCGTCACGAGCGATCGCGTACGGGTTTCCCAGGGCGATTACAAACTGGCCTTTGCGAACTCGCGTGTCATCGGGCAGTCGAATGACCGGAATGTCTGCGGGGGCTGATTCAATATCGGAAGGGTCGAACGCCAGTACGGCCAGATCACTACGAGGGTCTGCCGCGTAGATGGTTGCCCACGCCGCCTGAGTCCGACTGAAGCGAACGGCGATGCGACTTTCAGATCGGATGATGCCGTCGTTTCGAAATGGCTGTCCACCACGGACCACGTGATAGTTCGTCAGGATCAACCGCAGACGGGGATCATCCGGCGAGGCCATCAGAATTCCGGTTCCTGGATTCTTCGGGACATAACCAGGAGCCAGCGGATCGTTCAGCCGAAGATCCGGGTGCAGCCCGAACGGATTCCTTGCTGGTTGTCGATCGAGTGGTTCCGGCGAAAGCGGGATTCGAGCGATGGCAACGATCGAACGTTCAGCCTTCTCAACAACCTGGGTCACCGATTCCTCAATCGCCGCAAAAATGTCGACCGCGCTCTGAGCCGAAGCCCGTTCTGCGGTGAGCAGAACCGTCACCAGAGAGACCAGCATTGAAAACAGGAGCGCCGACTTCCGCCGACCGACACGTACCCGGACAGGCAGCGGCAGAGCATCTGTCCGGATCACTGTCATATATGTTGCTCCTGCGATCATGATGCGAAGAGACGGAGAATCGGGTCGGTAAACAGCCACGAGCCGGCGCGGGAGCTGTCTGCCCTGCGTGCCGGCTCGTTACTTTCTACTCGCATTCCAAACGCGATTCGACCCTCTACTGGAACAGAAGACTAAACCGGTATTACTCGGCTGCTTCCTGTGCCGGTTCTTCGGCTGGAGTCAGCAGATCTTCATGCCCTCGTGCAATCAGGATTTTCTTTCGGATTTCTTCGGTGGTGTCGGGATTCTCTTCCAGAAACAAACGCGCCTTGTCACGACCCTGACCGAGGCGAGTTTCACCGTAGCTGAACCAGGAACCGCTCTTCTGGACGACACGATCGTCGACGGCCATATCGATCAGGTCGCCTTCCATGCTGATGCCGCAGCGGCTGAGCATGTCGAACTCGGCAACCCGGAATGGCGGAGCGACCTTGTTTTTGACGATCTTCGCCTTCATCCGAATGCCGACCGCCTCTTCGCCTTCTTTCAGCGTGGCGATGCGGCGAACGTCGACTCGAGCGGAGCTGTAGAACTTCAATGCTCGACCACCGGGAGTGGTTTCCGGGCTGCCGAACATGACTCCAATCTTTTCACGGATCTGGTTGATGAAGATGACGGTCGTTCTGGACTTGGCGATTGCTCCTGTAAGCTTTCGCATGGCCTGACTCATCATGCGTGCCTGCAGACCAACGTGCGTGTCGCCGATCTCGCCATCCAGCTCAGCTTTCGGCACCAGTGCTGCCACTGAGTCCACAACAATGATATCGACCGCGTTCGACTTGATGAGCATCTCGGCAATCGCCAGAGCTTCCTCACCGTACGATGGCTGACTCACCAGCAGGTCTTCCAGGTTCACACCCAGTCGTTTGGCCCACGACGGATCAAGAGCGTGTTCGGCGTCGATGAACGCGGCAATGCCGCCAGCCTTTTGAGCACTCGCGATCGCATGCAGAGCGAGCGTCGTCTTGCCACTTGATTCCGGGCCGAACAGTTCGATGATTCGACCACGCGGCCAGCCGTAACCACCGAGAGCCAAATCGAGCGACAACGCACCCGTCAATATGCCGGAGATGGCCTGTGAACGATCGTCCGAGAGCCTCATGATCGAGCCCTGACCGAACGCCTTTTCGATCAGACCCAGCGTGTTGCTCAGACTTGTTGGACTTTCCGGCTCTACCGGCTTCTTGCGTGACGAAGTCTTAAATGCCATGCGTCAAGTTCCTTCCGTTTGGTCTGCGATCGAACCTCGTCGAGGCCACATAACCAGTGGCCTGCTGCCTGAGGCAATACGTACACTTGCCGAAAACGTTTGTTCCACGGACTCTAAACAAGACCCACTTTACAGAAAAGGGTCGGCTCCGAAAAACAGGTGGTTCGAAGCGTCTGCCGTCGAGCGTCCGCATTCTAAGTTCTCGCAGGGTTGCAGAAAGTGTCCGGTCAGCCACATTAGCACGATCGATTACAGCTATCTGACCACTCTGGACCGAGTCCTGATTATCTGACTCAATGGCGCGAAGACACAATCTCACTGATGTTTCTTTGCGAACCTTAGTGCCTTCGCGTCAGCTTCATCCCAGACTCAGCTCAGATCGACCCTTGAAGTGACACCTCAGCAAACCAGGTCATGCAACGACGAAGGAAGTGCCATGCCGAGTCTCGTTAGCCAGCCAATACGGAGTCGATCGAGTGTGAAAACGCTCGCAGTGTTATTCGTAATTTGTGTGTTCGTCAGGACGATGACGTTTGCTGCGGACTCAACCACGAAGAAGTCTGTGACAAAAAAGCCCAACATCGTCTTTTTCTTCATCGACGACCTGGGTTGGACCGACGTCGGATTCATGGGCAGTGACAATCACGAAACTCCCAGCATCGACCGCCTGGCTGCTGAAGGCATGATCTTCACGGATGCTTATGCCTGTGCCCCGAACTGTGCTCCCAGCCGAGCCTGTCTGATGTCGGGTCAGTACACGCCGCGGCACGGCATCTACACGGTTGGTGATCCCAAACGAGGCAACCACGCTCAGTGGAAACTCGACCCGACTGCGAACAAAACCGTGCTCGCCGACGAGTTCATTACGATCGCGGAAGCACTTCACACGAACGGCTACATCAGCGCGTCGATGGGTAAATGGCATCTCGGAGCGGATCCGACGACGCAGGGTTTCAACGTCAACATCGCCGGTAAAGATTGGGGAAGCCCCAGCGGAGGCGGATATCACAGTCCGTACAACTATCCGAATCTCGTCAACAAAGAACCGGGCGAGTACCTGACTGACCGGCTGACCGCCGAAGCCTGCAGCTTCATCGAAGCAAACAAGGAAGGCCCGTTCTTTCTTTACCTGACTCACTACGCGGTCCACACTCCGATTCAAGGCCGCGAGGACCTCGTCAGGAAGTACGAGGCGAAGCCGAAACCCAAACATCATCAGAACGCCAGGTACGCGGCCATGGTCGAAAGCGTCGACCACAGCGTTCGCGACGTGTTAGCGAAACTGGACGAACTCAAGCTGGCCGAGAACACGGTCGTGCTGTTTTACTCGGACAACGGCGGCTTTCTCGGGGCGACCTCGAATCATCCGTTGCGAGGCGGCAAAGGCATGCTCTACGAAGGCGGCATTCGCGAACCCATGATCGTCCGCTGGCCTGGCATCACAAAGCCGGGAACGAAGTGCGAGGAACCGGTGATCGGCGTTGACTTCTATCCGACGCTGCTCGAAGTCACCGGCACAAAGCGACCGGAAAACTACACACTCGACGGCGTCAGCTTCGCGCCGTTGTTGAGTTCGCCAGGTGCGTCGCTGGAACGACCAGCCATCTTCTGGCACTTCCCGTGTTACCTGCAGGGTTCCGGAGATCCAGGTGGCGGCCCATTCCGCACGACTCCCGCCGGAGCGATCCGCATGGGCCACTGGAAACTGATCGAGTGGTTCGAAACAGGCCGCCAGGAACTCTACTACCTGCACGACGACATCGGCGAGCAGGACGACCTTTCAATGTCGCACGACAAAAAACGCAAAGAACTCCACGACGCGATGCTCGCCTGGCGAAAAGAAGTCAACG
The DNA here is from genome assembly GCA_027624335.1 of Planctomycetota bacterium. Lineage (GTDB taxonomy): Bacteria > Planctomycetota > Planctomycetia > Planctomycetales > Planctomycetaceae > JABMPE01. The sequence continues at coordinate 31,299 of JAQBWV010000043.1, read as the reverse complement.
CCCCGATCCCGACAACACCGAACCCCGGATACGAACCGAACAAAAAGCCCGGCCGCGCAAAAGTTAAACGAAGCAAGAATCAGTAACTCTTTTGCTGACTCGAATCTAACCGTTCGCCAGTTCCTGCCAGAGGTAGGCGCTCGCGGCGGTTCCTCGATGGAAATCTTCGATGCTGAAGTGCTCGTTCGGGCTGTGGAGGTTGTCGCTGTTCTGGCCCCAGCCGAGCAGCAGCGTGTCGACTCCGAGAATTTCCTTGAAGCTGCCAACAACGGGGATTGAGCCACCCTCGCGAATCATTACGGGAACCTTGCCGAACGACTTTTCGATCGCTGATTTCGCCGCTGCCATGTATGGGCTGTTGAGATCCGCAACGCTGGCGGGAGCGCCGTGCTGCGATGTGAATTCTAATTCCGAACCTGGCTGCAGATTGTCGATGAGAAACTCCTTCAACGCTTCGGTCAGTTGTTCGGGATTCTGATCAGGCACCAGGCGGCAGGTGATCTTGGCCGTCGCCTTTGACGGGACGATCGTCTTCGGGCCTTCTCCAGCGTATCCGCCAAAGATTCCGTTGATATCACACGTCGGACGTGCCCAGCGTCGCTCGTTGGACGAGTATCCTGCCTCACCCCACGGAGCGTTGGTACCGAGGTCGCCCAGCCACTCTGCTTCGTCAAACGGTAACTCGGCAAACTGGGCTCGCTCTTCGTCAGTCAACGCGATGACGGAGTCGTAAAAGCCGGGGATCTGAATCCGTCCCTGATCGTCGTGCAGCTTGCCCATCAGACGGCAAAGAGCGTTGACCGGATTAATAACCGCTCCGCCGAACGAACCACTGTGCAGATCGCGGCTCGGACCGGTCACCGTGACTTCGCAAGCAAGGATTCCTCGCAGCCCGTACGTGATCGCGGGAATGCCGGGCGCGTACTGCGACGAGTCGCTCACCACCGCGACGTCGCAGGCAAGTTTCTCTTTGTGCTGCTCAAGAAAGACGTCGAGATTCCTGCTGCCAACTTCTTCCTCGCCCTCAATGACGAACTTCACGTTCACCGGAAGTGAGCCATGAACTTTCAGCCAGGCAGCGACAGACAAGACATGAGTCCAACACTGGCCTTTGTCGTCGGTTGCTCCACGAGCCCAGATGCAGCCGGCACGAACGTCGGGGTCGAACGCCGGAGTCGTCCACAAGTCCAACGGGTCCGGCGGCTGAACGTCGTAGTGCCCGTAAATCAGCACCGTCGGAGCACCTTCAGCCTTCAGCCACTCCGCGTAGATAATTGGATGACCGGGAGTCTGGATCGTCTCGACATTCAAGCCCGCTTCTTTCAGCGAGTTATGCACGAAACGGGCTCCGGCGAGCATGTCCTGGGCAAATGCCGAGTCCGCACTGACCGTCGGAATTCGCAACAACTCTTTCAGCTGCTCCAACGCGGCGTCCCGATTCTGTGTGAGGTAATCGATCACGTCCTGCATGTTGTCAGTCCTGTTGTGGTTTCGGATCTTTTTTCGCACCCGAATAATCGAGCTGAACAATGGTCGTACCGTAAGTGATGGCTGCCTGCTTCGTTTCCTCGTTCCCCTCGCTTCGAAAGCTCATGACTTCCGAGTCTTCGTCTGCGGTGAATAAAGTCTTTCCCGTTCGAGTGTCCAGGACGCAAATCGGGAAACTCCGAACGGGAACCGCAAAACCGCCTGCTGGCTGCCGACGCGACTGACAGGCCAGCACCACGAACGGCAGAGATCGTGGCTGACTGGCGGTGAAGAACTGCGGTTCAATTTCCGCAGTCCAAAGAAGTCGTCCTGTACGGCCATCGATTCCGTACGCTGGACCTTCGACTTTGTCCTGTCGTGAGCCCTGCAGATTCAATGGTCGAATCTGTGACTGAAAGTCTCGCTGCGGAGTCGCGGTAAACAGCACATAACCGGTTGGCGTTTCGTGGATGAAGAATACGCCGGGCAGCAACTGCTTCTGCCCCTGCACCTCAATAATCACGCTTCCCGTGGATTGTTCGCGGATGAGAATCTGACCATCACGATGCAGTTCCACCAGGCGGTTGCCGTTATCCGGACGAATCATTGCCGTGCCGGGAAGTTCGTATTCCCAGATCGGAGTTCCTGACCGCATGTCGAATCGGCTGACCAGATGAGTCGAGCTGCGAATCTGGCGTACGATCGGGTCCGTTCCGACGGTTGCCAGAATTCCGTTCAGCGGAATGTCGAAATGCTCCGCGAGCAGCGTGCCGGTGCGAATATCGAACAGCTGGCAATGTGCGTTTCGCAAAGACACGACCGAAAGACGCAGCTCGTCACCAAAGATCAGGGACTCCGGGGAAATGCGATCCCGTGTCCAGATTGTTTCACCGGTTGCAGCACTGACGGTTCGCAGGGTCGAGCCCGTTCGGTAAACGAGACTGTGCGAGTTCAGAAAATCGACCGAGCCGATGGCCGTGCTTTCTGAGACCAGCACGCTGCTTCCCAGTACATGAGTTCGCCTCATCTGGAAAAATCCTGCGGCTTCATTACTCAGCAGCGAGCGCAGCCACAGTCTGCGCGGTGACGGGTTTCGGATGTCAAAAACAGAAAATTCCGTCCCGGTTGAAACGGCCAGCAGATGGCCACTGCTGAAAACCCGGCTGCTGTTATGCCGACTGGTCGTCAGCAGGGGATCGCTTCCCAGATCCGCATCCGTCAAGGTCCATTCTGGATTTCCCGTCGCATCCAGAGCGGTCAGACCGCTCAGCGACAGCTCGAACTGCCAGCCATCAATCGCGGGACTGCGGCTGCCGGCAACATCAACCAGAACACGCCGGTCTGCACTTAAATTATGGCCGGCGGTCGTGACTTCTGGTGACGACTCGGGCCAGGCGATCGGCTGCGCAGGTTGCGGTAGCCGCTGCTTTGCGGCGGCGGCGATTTCCGCAGTCGAGTGCGTTGCCAGGATCGCCCACAGCGAGTCAATCTCCGGCCCGTCTTTGTCGATATCGAGCCGCTCAGCAAGCGCGACGGCTGCTTCTGCAGACAGACGGTGCCATGAAAATCTCGACAGCCATGTTCGCAACGCCTCGACATCGACAGCGGCTTTCGCGGCGACGAGTTCCTGGCGAATCAACTGCTCCAGCGCCGTCACTGCAGTCGCATCTGGAGGCGGCGATGCCGCCTTGTCATAAACAGACTGAAGCTGCGCTGCGCCCCACACCTTCGACGATCGGGACAGCGGGTCTGCATGGACAATGAACGTCGAACCCGTTTTCGGATCCGTCTGCGGAGTATGCAGGAGCAGGTCGAATGCGGCCGTGTAGTGGTTTCTGTCAACCAGTCGCGCGGCGCGTACAGCGTCCAACGCATTGCGTTGTTGCGCGTCGAGCTGCGCTGCTGCCAAAACCCGTTTTGTGTCCTCGTTCAGTTCCTGACCGTACCGCAATTGCTCGAGCGATTGCTCGACGAGCAGGCTCAGTGCTGTTTCGGTGGGTCGATTCTGCACGGCGAGCCGCAAGTCGTTGAGCCCTTCGGCCAGCTTGCCTTCGTGCAGTCTGATTCTTGCGCGGACTTCGAGCAATTCCGCATCGTCTGGCTTCTGTTGCAGTCGCGCGTCGAGTTGCAACTCGACAGTGGACAGCGATTCCAGAGCTACGACTGAATCGAAGCGTTGCGAAACGATGTGTCCGTTACGGGCGAGTAGATTCCCGAAAGGCACGCCGTCCGGTGTCGCCGATTCGGCCAGCAGTCGCCCGGACATCAGGTCGATGGTGACCAGTTTTCCGGCCTGCCGAGGCGAGTCAGAGGACAGGGTGTTTTCCGAAAGTAAGTTTCTGGATGCAGTTTCAACAGAGTCAGTCAACTCTGCGAAAGTGACACTTGCAACAGGCAGATGAAACAGCGATCCGATTCGCAAACCGCGTCCAGTCGGAACTCGCTGGTTGAGGCGGGCAGTCCAGATGGGCGAGCCGTCGGACAGGCTGACCGCTCTGACAGCGGACTCATCCACAACAATCACTCGATCGTCAAACGCCGCTCCGACGAATAGACCCTGGCCTCGCGGTTGAGTCCAAAGCGTGTCTCCCGACACCGCATCCAGGCAGATCAGCTCCTGAGAATCCAGTGGCGCCAGGACGATCCGACCGGCGAGAGCCAGCGTCGAGTCGTATCTCCAGCGCTCGGCCTGATCGACACGAGTTGCGTTGATCGGAACCGGGCCGACCGAAAAACGACGCGCCATCGTCTGAGCGACCACCTGCGAGCGGTAGTGGCTGATCCAGGCGAGCCGTTGCTGCTCGACGTCAAACGCGACAACCAGTCCGGAAGTCAGCGGGCAAACGATCAGACCGTCCGCCGTGCACGGACTGATGCCGCCAATTCGTCGCAGACCTTCGACATTGACCGCAACGCTGGCGGTCGCGATAGGTTGCACCCACTTCACGTTGCCGGTGTCTGGTTCCAGACAGAACAAGCGGACCCAGCCAGCCTGTTCGCCCAGCACATAGATGGAATCTCCAAAAACCGTCGGCACTCCGAGAAAGAAGTTTCCTGCCGCCGGCAGTTTGTATTCGCCTTCCGATCCTCCGATCTGCCACCTGAGGATTCCGGTTTCCAGCTCGAAAGCACAGAGCTGATTCGATTCTCTCGGAGCGGCATAGCGAAGTCCCGGCTGCGAGTATGACGTGGCCTTCGCCGTGACGCCGCCATCCTCCAGGGTGAACAGCAAATCGCCATCAGTGCTGAGCGTTCCAGCCGTTCGGTCCTCTCGACTTCGTGAATAGATCACCGCCGATTGTCGCTGATTCAGCGGGTTCGTTAGATCGTTTGATTCTTTGGGGATATTCACTGACTGAGGAGCGGTGAGCAGTTTGAACTGCTCGGCAAACGCAGCATCCCGAATGAAAGATTCCCACTGCAGCGTTCCGGTTTTCAAGTCAACCGATCGAAGGCGATTCAGCGTGCGAAAAACGACTCGTCCATCAACGACGACCGGCTCGCAGGCCGGCAGCGGAATTATTCCTCGCTGCTTATCCCGCTGAGCCAGATGTTCCAGTCCGGCCTCGACGAGCGCCGCAGTTTCAGCTTCTGTGACCGGGTAGGGTTCAACAAAGGAACCCCCGGTCAATGGGGCATTGTCGTCTTCGGCTTCGAGTTGTGGTCGAAACTTCGCTCGATCCTCTTCCATGATCGGAACGTTGAAACCGGACGTGTTTGACTTCCAGAGAATTCTCGCTGCAGAACTGAAGGCAGACGACGATGACAGAGGTAGAAGTCCTCCTGCGAAGTGGCGATTTTCTGATGGAGAATCTGCGCCTGCAAACGCAGGTGGCAGGTTCTTGTTGAGCCATTCCGAAACGTCAGCGGCGTCCGGCACTTCCCCATCCAGCACAGACGACTTGATTTCCGGATGCTCGCCCAGCCATCTGGTTAATTCGATCAGTGTGAGACGCGCTTGATCAGGTCGACCGAGATTACTCCACGCCGCCGCTGTGCGGATCGAAAGCAAGGGTTCTCGGGCCGAACGAGCGGTTTCAGAATTGATCAGCCGAAGTAGTTGTCGCAGTGCTGCCAGTGGTCGGTTCTGATCCAGATGGCGATTTCCAAGCAGGTCGATCGCTTTGTAACCAGCCGGCGTGTGAACGTCCTGACTGGCGATTCGAGCGATCGTTTGCCAGTCGTTGGCCTGGACCGCATCATCGAATTCAGCGGCCGCTCGATCAGCGATCATTCGCCGCCAGGATTCGCGGCCGGCAGCGGGAAGACTTCCGATGATCTCTTCGACGACTCCTTTCAGACTGCGCAGCGGAGGAGACTCTGAGAATGGCGTTGGAGGAAATCGTTCGGTGATATTTTCAGAAGCTGGCGTCACCAGCGTATCTTCAGACGAAGCCAGCATGCCGGCGTGTACCTGTTCGAGCAACTGGGGCCAGTTAATGTCTTCCGGCAGAGGCTCGCGGATTGCCTCCTGGAAACGCATGACTCGCAAAACCAGCTGACGATCGGTCACCTGCCCCGGCGGCGCGACCCAGTTGATGTCGATCGCTCGTCGTACCGGCTTTGCAGCGGAAATCGGCACAGCGATGGGCTGCGGATCCTCAGCGTTCGCTGTGAGCGATCCTGCTGAAATCAGCAAAGACAACCACCAGGCGAGCAGACTGAATTGCAGAACCGGGATCCGTCCGATCGAAAACATAAAACGCTCCAGCACAATGGCTGAGGGGCGAAGGGCAGGGGGGAACTCGACCGGCGTCTCGGAATCCGTACCGCTTGACGTTGATTTCCGTCGAGCAGACGGAAGAGTCAAGCGAGAGGACTCAGGAGTCAAGAGCGAAGGACGAGGAATCCCCCCGGCTCGCGCCCTGGCGGGGGGTGTCATCACCTCATTGGCAGCTAAATCAGTGCCGAATCGAAACTTCCGGCCTACCAGCGTTGCCGGAAATCTTCGATCAGAATGCGCGAACTGGATTGCCACTCGGCTGCCTTCTCGCGACTGTTGAAGTGCCCATCGACCACCGACAGCAGGTCACGCAGTACATCCGCAAAGTCGTGACCGATCTGACGGTAAGCCTGAATGCGAAACTCGTTGTGAGACGACTCCACGCGAAAAAGTTTCGCCCAGAAAATTCGCCCCAGCAGCCGCTTCAGTTCACGCATGGAATCTCGAAGTTCGCAGATCCGGGTCAGATCACTGGTGACGGCTTTGTCGCCGAAGCGCACCGTTACAAAATCGAGCAATTCAACCAGTAGTTCCTTGCCGGTTTCGAGTGCTCCGTTGGTGTCGTCCTGCGATGACTTCGCTCCGAGTGTTTCCAGATGAACCTGCAACCTGCTCAACAGACGCAGACAGTCGCTCTCCAGACGCTGGTCCCTCACATTGGGATCAACATTTCGGAACCCTTCAAGTTGTTCACTGAACTTCTGGAATTTCATCGGTACGAACTCGACTCTCGGAAACCCGCGTCGCTTTCTGCGAAACAACATTGCAGCAATACGAGTCAACAGAATTCAGGACTGCTTGCAGAAGGCCGCCGGATCATTCAGGCGTTCGCTTTGGGATTGATGTGCCGTTCCACGGCCCCGATCAGCGCTTCCGGGGCGAATGGTTTTGTGACGTGGCCGGCACATCCGACCAGTCGGCCTCGCAAACGATCAAACATTCCGTCGTTGCCAGTCAGCATCAGCACGGGAATATCGCTGGTCATCTCGTGCTTCTTGACCAGCTTGCACAACTGATATCCATCGAGCCGGGGCATGTTGACGTCCATCAGAATCAGCGCCGGACTGTGAGCAGCAATCTCCTTGATCGCTGCCACACCATCGAAAGCGGACACAACTTTGTAGCCTCGTTTCTCCAGCGTGATCGCCACAAGCTTTCTGACCGTCGGACTGTCATCGACAACCAGCACCGTTTTCCGGTTAATGGGGTCCGTTGCTGCGCCACGTGGAGAGAAATCTTCGCTGGCGGTATCCACCGAGGCAAATCCCGTCGAACCGAACTCAGTCGTCGACGAACCACTCGCCAGTGCTTGAGAAAGTTCTCCCGACGTAGATCCTGCTGACGAACCGGACTGCGTGACCGATGTTCCCAGGGTCGGTCGAATTGTCGACGACTGCGCGACCGAAACATCCGACAGCACGGATTTCTCAATCGCTGCCGTTTGCCAGACGTCTCTGGCCGTGACGCGAGATTGCTGGGCTGGACCTGCCGCCGGGCTGTGCGTCGCAGCAACTGTCTCACTGTCTGAAATCAGGAGCGTCGCAGAAGCAGCTTCGTCCTGCGCTGCTGCTTCTGTCTCTGTCGTCGCCTCCGCAGAAGCATCTGCGAACGACCGCGGCACGGGCGTCGCTGTTGTCTCGGTATCATGCCGCTTCAATGCTCGTTCGTCATTTGAAGCGGACGGAGCGTCGACACTGAACCAGTCAGACTGAGCTGCTCGCCAGGCGGGTGCCTGAGACGTCTCTGCGGAAGGCCATCCCCACCACTGATCGCGATCTGTATCTGCATTCTCCGAGGTGTCGTTGTTTTCAGCTTGTGCGGTTTGACCGTGCGGAATGGAATCGCTGTCATCGTCTTCGTCTTCGATGTTTGCGAAAACAAACTCTGCTTCTGACACATCAGTCAGTAACTCCGCCGCTTTCGTTTCTCGTGGCGAAACCTGGACTGAGCCAACCGACGATTCGGTGCCTGCCGCTTGGCGACTCGAAGCGGGCTTCCAGAGTTGCTGTTCGGACGCCGGTTCGTGGACCGTCTGACTCTCGGCGGCGACGGTCGAATCAGTGACCTCAGCCGATGTCTGCCAAATCTCGCCTGCAGCTTTCATCAATTCAGCTTCGATCGTACTCGCTTCTAAAGGGCCGTCGCCTGAGTCGTGATCCTCTGAGCCAGCCGTTTCGTCCGACGTGAATTCATCGGCGTTGTCATCTGACAGGCCAGCGTCGTCGGACTCCGGATTCGACAACAGCGATTCTGCGGCATCATCGGATGTCTCTACTTCAGTGACCGAATCGTGTTCGGTGACCGAATCGGGTTCCAGGTTGGCCTCAACATCGGTCGAGTCTTCATCGGCATCCTGCGGTGCTTCAAATTCTGTTGCCTGTTCGGTCGCCGGTGCTTCGCCCTCAAGAGAGACTGTCGAAGCGGATCCGGTCGTCTGGGCCGGGGCAACGGCTGCAGTATCCGAAATATCAGAGTCCTCTTCCTGGAGCGTCTCCACGACGGCTGCAACTTCGTCGACGGCTTCTACGGGATCAAACACAGGCAATAATTCAGCACCAACCAGTCCCGCAGTTTCAGCGCCGGCATCCTCGCAGGTTTCAGCGGTTGGCAGCTCCAGCTGGAATTCGGCGAGCCCTTCTGCAAACTCAATTCCGGCGGCGACAACTTTCTGCAAACGTTCGCTCGACCGTGCCAGCTCAAGACACTGCACCGCATTGGCCGGGGAGTCCGCCAGCCAGCCCAGCCACAACCAGACGACGGGATCGTCCGGCGTTTCTTCCGCGGCCTTCTGCAGTTGTATTTTCGCGAGCGACGGATTTCCGGCCTTCGCGGCGGCGACCGCCTGTCGAATCCACTGAGTGTGAGTGGTCGAAGTCTGTGACATTCAATTAAGCCCTTTGATACCGCTGTCAGTCCCGGCCGAAATGCGAGGTGTTGGTGGCCACGCAGGTCGACGCTGGCGTTCGCAGGATCAACTCACATTCGTGCGCGCAGGCCCCGCCTTGGTTACACAGGAAACTTAGGCCACTCATCCGCCGTCGCCTGCCGATTTTCAGCGGCCCCGCACAGCGGGACCGTCGTCTACACGGAAAATGCAGACGCCAACGACAGTGCCACCTGTGACGATCGCAGCGAGAGTGCCACTGACAGCCTGAGCAATCGGCGTATTCGATAAACGACGACTTCGCTCACGTACCGTGTCGCCGAATTCCAGATCTGTATCCGGATCTGGGGAACAGCGATTCACACAGGAGTGTGCGGCTCCAGGAAACCTTCCGGTTCGATCTGAATCGTGACGTGGTCTATTGAGAATTGATCGATCACGACGTCGCGGACTCGCTGCAAGAGTTCGTCGTGCGGTTGCGTGCCGTCCGAAACAATGTGGCACGACACCGAGTCCATTCCGCTGGTGATTGTCCAGACGTGCAGATCATGAACTTCCAGCACGCCGGACGTCTCGGCAAGGGCAGTTTCGAGATCGGGAACGCTGATGTTCGCCGGAGCAGCCTGCATCAGCACCCACACCGAATCAGAGACCAGTCGCCAGGCTGAGACAAGTACCAGCACTGAGATCACCGCCGAGATGATCGGGTCGGCGATGTACCATCCGAAATTCTGAATCAGTAGCCCGGCGACGATGGCGGCCACACTGCCCAGCGTGTCCGACAGAACGTGCAGCCACGCACCGCGAACATTCAGGCTGTGCTCCTTGCCTCCGTGCAGGACGGCCAGTCCGAACAGGTTGACGACAAGTCCACCCACGGCGATCCACATCATCAACCCGCCCTGAACATCCGGTGGATCACTGACCCGTTGCCAGGCCTCGTAGACGATGAAGAAGGACACGACCACCAGCGTCGCCCCGTTCACCAGCGCCGCGAGGATCTCCGCTCGGTAATAGCCAAACGTTCGCTGCGAGCCCGCTGGTCGAGACGAAATCCAGATCGCGAAAACGCTCAACCCCAGCGAGGCGACGTCCGAAAACATATGCCCGGCATCGGCCAGCAGCGCCAGCGAGTTGCTGATCAGCCCGCCGACAACCTCGGCCACCATATAACCGGCAGCGAGAACCAACGTCAGCAGTAGCCGGTTTCGATTCGTTGTTGAATGCGAATGCCCACAGTGGTCATGCCCGTGTGAATGGCAGCTCATCCTGGCTCCCGAGTTCTGGTTTTGGGGTTGTCGCAGCAACGATGATCGCTCGCCTATCCCGCGAGCAGCTTGTGTCCGCTTCCCGTCAGCACCTGCAGCCCGACAATCGTCAGCAGCAGAAACCCGCAGGCCCAAACCGTCAACAGGGCAACCTGTTTCGCGGCGGCTCGCCTTGTCGAAACCAGCCAGCTGAAGAGGCCCAGCATGACCAGCCAGCCAACACCGGAACCGATCATCAGCGGATCACCAAACGAAAGTCGTGCCTCCGCATCACTCTCCACGACTCCCAGCAGGACTCCCGCTGCTAATCCCAGCGTGAGCGTCGGCACGGAAATCACAACAGCCCACCAGTCCCACCGAGCCAGTCGAGCCAGGCTCGGCAGCGCGACACCCTCCTGCATCCCCTGCTTGTGTTTCAGTCGGCGGTGCTGAATCAGATACATCGTGGCGAGGATCAGTCCACCGATCACGCCAGCAATTCCAAAGATCAGCATCGAAACATGCAGCATCACCCAGCCGCGAGTCGCCTGCTCAGCCAGCTGCTTAGCGTTGACCAGCGGATTTGGTTCGAGACTGACGAAACGCGACGCAATCACCAGGACCAGCACGACTGGAAGCACGAACGCACCCAGCGGCAGGTGCCAGTCCAGCAGCGTCAGGAACAGATAGATCAGCACGGCGACCCAGGCGAGCACCAGCAGCCAGTCATGAGACGATGCCATCAGCGGAGGCAGGTGGGCGCTCCGGCTGCGAACAAGCAGGTACACCGTGTGTGCCAGCAGGCCCGCAACGGATGCGGCAACCGTCAGCACGTGGTTCAGCCTGCTTTGCCCTCGAAATCTCAGAAACGCGAACGCCGTCGCGACCACGTAACTGGCGAGAAAACAGAAGACGCTGACTTTCTCCATCCACATCAACTGTTTCTCCAACGCTTTGAAACCTGTCGACAACAACTTCCCGAATCCTCGCAGGTGCGTGCAGCGCAGCGAAACGCACCTTAACTTCTGCGTTTTACTCGGTATCCGCAGGGTGCGTTGCACTCACCCTACATGGACTGCCCCTGGCCGAACGACCGAGCTGAACGTTCCGCAGATCCTTCATGGAAAGCACAGGTCAGGGTTATCTGCTTTCGGAATCCAGACCGTATTCGCTGACCTTTTTGTGGAGAGTGTTGCGGTTAATCCCAAGCCGTTCGGCTGCCTTGATCTGCACTCCCTGACACTGCCGCAGCATCTGAGTCAGTAACTGCCGCTCGACCAGACCCATCACCTTTTCGAATGGTTTGGGGTCGTCAGCGTACTCGGTGAGTCCCAGAGTGACCAGTTCTTCTGCCGTCTTCTCGGCGCCGCCGGTTCGATGCCTGCCGATTCTTACGGGTGCCAGACCTCGCACGTGCGGCGGCAGCAGGTCCGGAGTGAATTCGCCATTCTGCAGCAGCACCAGAGCTCGCTCCGCGTAGTTCTGCAGTTCTCGAACGTTCCCCGGCCACGAGTATGACTTCAGAGCTTCAGTCGTCTCTTTCGCAATCTTCGGGATCGGTCGCCGGTTGATGTCAGCATAGATCTTGACGAAGTGCTCAATCAGCGCGGGGATGTCGTCAGGGCGATCTCTCAGTGGAGGCAGATAGATCGGCACGACGTTCAAGCGGTAATACAAATCTTCTCGAAACCGTCCCGCCTCGATTTCGTCCAGCAGGTCACGGTTGGTCGCCGCCACAATCCTGCAGTCAACACGGATCGTCTTCGTGTCGCCGACACGTTCAAACTCCTGCTCCTGCAAAACCCGCAGCAGTTTGACCTGCAGCGTGTAGCTGACCGAGTTGATCTCATCGAGAAAAATCGTGCCACCGTGAGCCGCCTCAAAACGCCCAGTGCGATTCTCATTAGCACTTGTGAAGGCGCCTTTGACGTGTCCGAATAGTTCGCTCTCCAGCAGGCTTTCGCTGAGCGCACCGCAATTCACTCGAATGAACGGGCCAGAGGCGCGAGGACTCAATTCATGAACCGCGCGAGCCACCAGTTCTTTGCCCGTCCCGGTTTCGCCGGTCAGCAGAACCGTCGTCGAAGCGGGAGCCACAAGCCGGGAGAGCTGAAACACCTCGCGTATCGCCAGGCTGTTTCCAATCATGCCAGCGATCGAATCAGCATTTCCAGACAAAGACGCGGAAGACATTATGCGCCATAACCTATTTCAAGATAGTGGGTTATGCGATCAATCATCGAAAGTTCAAGTACTCAACAGCGAAGAACGATCATGCACGGCTGATTGACAACGAACAGGACACATTGTGCACGCAGGTTGAGCAGGACGTCAAGCAGCGAAACAGTTTCATCAAACCCGGTGGATAGATCATGCAGTAGACTCTCGCAACATCCGTGGAATGCCCTCACTCTGAGCACCACATGCGCCGATCATCGAGGAAAGTCGGTCCACAACCGGCACGGAATCGAGATCAACCGGCAATCGACGCATCCTGTGTTTTCCTGCGCAGGCTGAACTTCAGCCTGACCCGTTAAGCACGTTCAGGCAGCGGCGCATTCCGTAATTACCGCAGAAACGTCGAATTCAGGCACGTCTGCGAATGTCGTGACGTTTCCCAGTTTCGTGGGCAGAACGAATCGCAGTTCGCCTCCGACCGTCTTCTTGTCGAGGCGCATTTTCGAAAGGATCTGGTCGACCGAATACGCCGAAGGATCCGGCAGCACGATCACAGACCCGATCTGCTCCAGTAGATTCTTCTGTCGGGCGGTCAATTCGGCGTCGATCAGGCCGCGTTTTTCTGCCAGTCGGCTGGCGTAGAGCATGCCGATGGCAACAGCCTCACCATGCAGCAGTTCTCCGTAACCGGCCAAAGCCTCGAAGGCATGGGCAAACGTGTGGCCGTAATTCAGAACGGCACGCAGTCCGGTTCGCTCGTATTCGTCTTCCTTGACGACGTCCGCTTTCAACTGGCAGCTTCTCGCGATCATATGCCTCAGGACCGATGGCTCTCGCGAATTGATCCCGGCGACGTTCTGTTCGAGAAATTCGAAGAACTCAGCATCAAGAATCACGCCGTACTTCACGACTTCAGCCAGCCCGCTGCGATAGTCCCGGTCGGGCAGCGTGGTGAGGACCGACGTATCAATGAACACGCCCAGCGGTTGATAGAACGAGCCGATCAGATTTTTCGCAGCCGCCAGGTTGACTCCGACCTTGCCGCCCACCGAGCTGTCGACATCTGACAGTAACGTTGTCGGAACCTGAACGAAGGGCACACCGCGGTTGTACGTCGCGGCGAGAAATCCTGCAGCGTCCCCGATCACTCCTCCGCCGACGGCCACGACAACGGTTCGGCGATCGGCATTCATCTCCACCATGCGTTCATACAGGCCAGAGATGACGGGCAGCGATTTCGTTTTCTCGCCGGGTTCGAGTTTCACCAGCTCCGCATTCCAGCCGGCTTCCGCCAGGCTGTGGACAACGACGTTCGCGTGAGCGGCAACGTTCCGGTCGGTCACGATCAGGGCTTTTCGCTGGCCGGTTTGTGTTCCGAGACGATTGTCCAGCCAGTCGGTGATCGAGCTGCCAACAGCGCCCAATTGGTTGCTGCAGATCTGAATGTCGTAACTGCGTTCCGCCAGATCGACATGCACGGTCAGTGCGCTGGGCGAGTTTGAATCGATTCCGGATGGCTGAGTCATGAGATTTCGTTTCGCGGCTGAAAATGTGGTGCGACAGGAGCGACGTCGAATCGTGGATAATAGACAACGCTCTTCGCGGCGTCTTCAGAATGAACCCCTGCCCGGCTGAAGTGCCTTTGAACATCTGGCCGGTTATCTTCTGCGGCGGCGGCGTTTTATGCGGACACTTGCTTGGAGACACTCATGCCGGCCGTGTTTTTCTGGGAACACACTGTTTGCGAAGCAGAAATCGACGAGCAGGGGCACGTCAACAATCTGGAATACCTCAGGTGGATGCAGTCCGCAGCCGTTGCACACTCGACCGAGCAGCACTGGCCTCCCGAACGTTACGTTGAAGAGGGTTCGGCCTTTGTTGTGAGGTCTCACGCCATCGAGTATCTCGCCCCGGCCTACGCAGGTCAGACGGTCATCGTCGAAACCTGGGTCACGGGATTTCAAAAAGTCACTTCGCTGAGAAAGTACCTCATTCGCCGCCCGGACGATGGTGCCCTGCTGGCGCGCGCCGAAACGAACTGGGCCTATATCGGCCGCAAACATGGAGTCCCGCGACGTATTCCCCAGATACTGATCGATAGTTTCGAGCCAGTACCAGATCACGGTTGATTCGAGAACTGCCCACGAAGATGTCCCGGACAACCACGGAGCTTGCTGAGCCTGTTCTGGCACCGCCGTTCAGTGGACCAGGTCCAGCATTCCCGTTAACACTCGCTTAACAAGAAAGTGGCGATTTCTTAACGAGACAAGTGATGTCAGCAGAACCTGATTTCGCACACGTTTTTCGGGATAGTCGTCGTCAGTGCAGACCGTTCAGGAGAGTCCAGTCACCTCTCGTTACCGCCGACTTTCAACTGTTTCCGTTGCCATTTTCTGAGAATTGCCAGCAGGCAGGCGTTGGCAACGCGTCCTTCGGCTGAATCTCGTATCGACGATTACCAATCTATCCCGCGATCAAGGTGCGGGAGTCACAACTGGAGTCATGCGTGAGTACCATCGCCAGACTTTTCGGACGGTCTCCGTTCAATCTGTTGCAGCGTCACATGGATCAGGTTGGCAAGGCCGTTCAGAAGATGAACGAAGCGCTCGACGCCTTCGAAGCCGGAAAGCACGATCTACTTGAGCAGTTTTCAGAAGAGACGTCGGCCCTGGAGCACGAGGCGGACCAGATTCGCGACGATATTCGCAATCATCTGCTGCGGCGATTCTTCATGCCCGTCAACCGTGGGCAGGTGCTCCGAATCCTTTCGCAGCAGGACTCGCTGGCAGACATCGCCGAGGACGTGTGCGTCCTGCTGACGATGAAGCAGATTTCCATCCCGGAAGAACTGAAAGAAGTGTTCGGTCGGTTTCGCCAGCACACCGTGAAGGCCGTCGGACTGGCTGGGTCGATCTTCGACGAACTCGATGAACTCGCTGAGTCCGGATTCGGTGGAGCCGAAGCGGAAAAAATTCGCAAACTGGCCCGCGACGTTGCGTATGCAGAGCATCAGGCCGACGTCGACGCGCACGAACTGGTTCGCGGTATTTACGCCCGTGACAAACAGATGTCGCCTGGCGAGTTTCACCTCTGGATGCGGTTGACGCACACGTTTTCCGGCCTGTCGAACACTGCAGAAAATCTCGCCGACAGCATCACCATGATTCTGGATATGAAATGACGAACGCAGTCGGTGCCGTTCTCTGGTTGCTATCGCTGTCGTGACGGCGAGGCACCGCAGACACATTGACTCAGTATCGCCTGCTGCTTCCATAAAGACCGAGTGACTTATGATTGATGCGCTGACGACTTACTTCGCCGTGTCTGGCATGGAACTGTTTCTGTTGAGTTCGATCCTGGTGATCGGGCTTTACGCTGCCTGGAATATCGGCGCGAACGATGTTGCCAACGCGATGGGTACGTCGGTTGGCTCCGGCGCGCTGACGATGAAGCAGGCCGTGATTCTGGCCGGCATCTTCGAATTTCTTGGCGCAGTGATCGTTGGATCGAGCGTTTCTGAGACCGTCCGCAAGAAGATGTTCGATCCAGCACAGCTGACAGTAATCTATGGTGATAAGGCGGCTTACGTCCTGGCCTGCGGGATGATTGCTTCGCTGTTGGCTGCCGGAACCTGGCTGCTGATCGCCACCTGGAAAAGCTGGCCTGTTTCAACGACGCACTCGATCGTTGGCGCGGTCGTCGGTTTCGGCTGCGTCGCTCTCGGCGTCGAACTGATTGAATGGAGCAAGGTGGGTCTGATCACTGCCGGCTGGGTGATGTCGCCAGTCATCTCTGGAGCGATCGCGTATGCGATGTTCTCGCTGATTCTGAAGTCAATCTTCTTCAAACGCGATCCCGTGCGAGCGGCCACACAACTGGCGCCGTGGCTTGTCTTCATGGTGTTAATCGTTTTGTGTGGAGTGACCGCTTACAAAGGTCTCGCCCCAATGTGGTCGAAGTACAAGATCGATCCCTTCGAACCTAAAGCTGTGGCGATGACGATTACCGTCGCGCTGGTCATCGGTGTCATCGGCTTTTTCGTGGCGAAAATACTGTTGCGAAATTACGTTGTCGAGAAGAGTTCCGGCGTGAATCCGATGCTGCACGCCGACGTCGCTAGATCTCTTGGCAAAGCAATGATGCATCTGAAGCGTGTGCGAGCGAACACGGACGGCAATCTCAACGATGAGTCTGCGAAGCTGCTGAAGCAGCTCGAAGCCATGCACACTCAGGCCGTCGATAACACGACATTTGGCACGGACTCTGAGGAGCTGAAACGCGTCGAAAAGATCTTTGTATATCTGCAGATTCTTACTGCGTGTTTCGTCGCCTTCGCACACGGAGCAAACGACGTCGCGAATGCCATCGGACCGATGTCTGCCGGCTGGCAGGCTGTGCGAACGGGAGCTGTTGAGTTAAAGGCTCCCGTGCCTTTCTGGGCATTAGCCCTCGGGGGAGTCGGCATTATCTTCGGGCTGGCCACGTGGGGTTGGCGAGTGATTCAGACGGTCGGCAAACGTATTACAGAATTGACGCCCAGTCGTGGATTCTGTGCTGAATTCGCCGCAGCGGTGACCATCCTGCTGGCATCCGTGTTGCCGTTTGCGCTGCCAGTGTCGACGACTCACACTCTGGTCGGAGCAGTCCTCGGTGTCGGAGCAGCTCGCGGAATCGGGGCTTTGAATTTACGAACCATGCGAGACATCTTCGCCAGCTGGGCCATCACGATTCCTGCTGGAGCGATGCTGTCGGTCGTGTTCTTCTATCTCCTGAAACTCATCGTGTTCGGAAATGTGGACATTACCGTGGTCGAAACGATCATTCAGTAGACTCTTCGACCCACTGTTACCTCGATCGCAGGGTGGCACAGGTTTCTCGCAACCTGTGTCGCGAAACGACAGGAATGTCGAAAACCAGCACGAAACCTCTCACGGTTCCGCCGCACTGGTTGCAGGCAACCGGTGACACCCACGAAGCCTTCGCGAGCAATCGCACTGCTGGCCTGATCGGCATATTCCGGAATGTCAGCGGTTCAGCTTCGGCCGTCACAACTCATACAGCCCCGGCATTTACGTGAGCGGGCAGGTACGGTTGTAGGAAATGTGCGGTCAATCATTCCTGAATTGCCGATACTGCAGGCTGTAAAGCGTTTTGGTGACCGATGCGCGCCCTTTTCAGAACAGGGCGGGGTCGTGAATTGCAGCTCAGCTCCAAAAATCCTTCAGCAGTTCCAGGAGCGAGCAATACTCGCCAGATCTGGAAACGCCATTAGCCTGGTGGCTCGGCCTGACTGGTCACTCGGTCGCAGTTCAATCCGAATCATCAAGGTACAACCGCGCGCGTCGAACAATGGATTGCTCGAACATGAAGTATTATGAATGCTGCAAGTCTGTGGTTGTGGTCCTCGCATCAGTGAGCATCCCTCTGTCAGCATCCCAGCTGTATGCAGGTGCTGGAATACCCCAGAGCAAACCTTCATCGCCGACGGTAAGACAAACGGTCCCTGTAATTCAGGACGTTTCACTGAACGTCGATGGGGCTCTCACTGGGTTCATTGTTGATGGCCAGGGAAGACCGATCCCAGCGACCCGTGTCGTTATTCAGCAGGGACGACGGACCATCGCCGAGACCAGCACAAATGCCGTCGGGCAATTCCAGGTTCATGAATTACGCGGCGGCGTCTATCAGATCGTCCACTCAACTGACGCCTCAGTCTTTCGAGTCTGGGCCCACGGTACGGCTCCCAGGAGTGCCAGGCAAAACGCGTTGCTGGTGGTGAAACCTCAGACCGTACGAGGCCAGAGCCCGGTGGGACTTCTGGCGTCGATGCAACCAGGTACTCTGGCGGGCATCGCTGGCGGTGTCGCCGGAGCCGGTGTTGGAACGGTTGCGATCAGTGAGGCGAAGGATCGAGCCGACGCTGCTAAACGAGCCAACGCTAACTCCTCGAAGGGTGCCCCGCCCAGTCCGCAGGGCTCGGTCAACGCTCAGAACGGCAACTCCATTGCTCAGTCCAATACAGTCAGCATTCCCAACAATACGGCCAATTCTGCACTGTTAAACGTGGATGAGCTGACCGACACGCTGAACTAAGAATCCGGGCGGCAATTATTCTCTGACACCATTGAATTCCGCCAGCGACAGGTCTGACTCCGACCGGCCTGTGGGAACTGGCCCTGCGAACATCGGGAAATTTGCTTCTTTCCGGTTTCCATAGTTGGACAGTGCCACGCTGGTACACTGCGGTAATGGACTGCTCATGCCGCCAGTCACCGATCTGCGGGCCTAAGTCCATGCCAGGTAACAGCCTGACGTTTCGCGTTGCGCCATACAAAACCGGGAATGGATGCTGGCTGCTTGCATGAGCGGGAACGGACTACTGACGGCAGATGCAACACCCTCAGTACGGTGATCCCGTTGGAATCAGGTGCTCGATGATCCGTTACTTCACTGCGTGGCTGGTACTGCTGTCGGTCACTCCGGTCGAAAGTGCCGACTGGCCTCACTGGCGAGGTCCATCGCGAAACGACGTTTCCTCGGAGCCCTCCGGATGGGATGGACAGTCGTGGCTCAAAGGCGAAGTGTGGCAGGCATCTGTCGGCGAAGGCAGTTCGTCTCCGCTGGTTGTTGGTGACCGGGTCTATCTGACGGGCTGGTCGAGCGACCAGGATTCACTTATCTGTCTCGACGCCGACACCGGCAAGGAACAGTGGCGACAGTCGTACAAGTCGCCGCGTTATGGTCGTCACGCGGCGGGCGATCAAAGCCTGTATTCGGGAGCGTGTTCGACTCCCGAGTACGACACCGAGACAGGATTGCTGTTTACGCTGGGCGTTGATGGAGATCTGAATGCCTGGGACACGCGACGCGACGGTCAACGCGTCTGGTCACTGAATCTCTACTCCGAGTACAAAGCTCAGCGTCGGCCCGAAGTTGCCGAGCGAAAGAAGACTCAAAGAGATTACGGTTACATGAGTTCGCCTCTCGTATCCGGTGACCAGTTGATCGTGGAAGTCGGTGCCGAGACTGGAAACCTCGTCGCCTTCCACAAGCAGACCGGTCGCCAGCTGTGGGAATCTGAGAATCTCGACGAAGCAGGGCATACGGGTGGTCCTGTACCGATCAGCATTGAGGGCGAGGACTGCGTCGCCGTGTTGACGCTGAGGAATCTCGTCGTGACGAGGATCGATGGCTCGAACGCTGGCTTGAGAGTCGCCGAGTTTCCGTGGACGACGGACTTCGCCAACAACATCGCGACGCCGGTTGTCTTTCGTAATTCGGTGATCATTACGTCGGCCTACAACCACTACGCGATGTGCCGAGTGAATGTGACTCTGCAAGGGGCGACGAAAGTCTGGGAGAACAAGGAACTAGCGTCGGGAGTCTGCAGCCCGGTCGTACACGACGGGCAGGTTTACTGGGCCTGGCGAGGAGTACATTGCCTCGACTTTGCAACAGGCAAAGAGCTGTGGTCCGGCGGCAACGTCGGTTCGCAGGGTTCGTGTATTCTGACGAGCGACGACCGCCTGATCGTGTACTCAAACAAGGGCGAACTTTCATTAGTCGAAACGGCAAAGCGGTCCTCGAAGAAGTACACACAGCTTGCTGCCAAATCCGTATTGTCCAGAACCGACGCATGGCCTCACGTCGTGCTTTCAAACGGTCGACTCATCTGCCGTGATCGGAGCGGCAGCGTTCGCTGTCTGACAGTGTCGGCGGAACCGGCACAGTGACTGACTCAGAACATTCTCTGCCGGAACTTCGTCTCCGGAAGTCGGGTTCACTAGCTGTCACTTACCGACGCAGTACAGATTCCTGAACGTCCGCAGAAAGACTCGCCCGTCTGCGATGGCAGGTGTCGAATTGCTGGATTCGCCCAGTTTGTTTGAGGCGACAATATTCAGGCCTTCACGTGACGCCTTCAGGATGTGAGTCGTGCCGGATTGATCCGTCACGAACAGGTGTCCGTCTGCCGCAACCAGCGAACTCCAGTGTGCTCCACCGGGAGCACGTTCCTGCCACACAACATCGCCAGTTTCAGGATCAATGCATTGCAGGATGTTGGGTCCGGCATTCGCCATGTAAATCAACCCGTCCAGAAACACGCCGGAGCCGATCCGTTGCGGAGTCTTCTGATCCACTCGCCACAATCGCTGAGTCGCCGTGATGTCGCCTGACCCCTCCATGCGAAAACCGATAGCCGGGCCGTTAAAGCCGCCCATCGCCACGCAGACATCTCCGGCAATTACCGGTGACGTGTAACACAGATCCCCTTTGGGACCGCGCAAACCATCACACGACCAGACAATGTCGCCGGATTCCAGGTCGTACGCGTTTACTCGGGTCGCCATGCTGCACACTGCCAGCGCTTTGTCGCCACTCTGGAGAATGACGGGGGTACTCCAGGAACCCATGTACTTGCCAGCGGTGTTGGTTTCGCCGTTTCCTGCCTGAGGCTCGTCCGTCTGCCAGATCGTTTTACCATCTGCCAGATCCAGCGCGGCGACGAACACTTTCGCTCCAGGCCCTGAATGCAGGATAACCTTACCATCGCGAAGAACAGGCGACGTTCCATAACCCCACTGGTGACGGAAGTCCCCGAAGTGGCGATTCCAGAGCTCTTTGCCGTCGATGTCATAGCAGTACAGGCCAGCGGAACCGTGCCACACGACGACTCTTTCTCCATCAGACGCCGGCGTCGTACCACCGTAGAGATTCGTCTTATGAGTTGGCATGACCTTGTCGAACGCCACCGTCTTCGCCCACAAAGACGATCCGTCCTTCGCGTCGTAGCAGTGCAGATGTCTCGCTTTCCCGTCGTCTTCGGCGCTGGTTAGAAAAACGCGTCCGTTGCTCAGGATCGGACTGCCGTTACTTTGACCGGGCAGCGCGACCTTCCACAGGATGTTCGTGTCGACAGACCACTCGATCGGAACGGATTTCGCATCCGAGATGCCGTTGCCATTCGGCCCTCGAAACCCCGACCAGTCAGCAGCAACGCCAACACCGCAAACCGCAGTAACCGTAAGAACGCTGACAAATGACTTAAACATGGTGGAACCTTTCAACGCTGACGGGGCGACATGCAAATCGTCGTGAGGCAGCAATGCTACCGCCTGCCCATTTCGCACGGAACCATGGCGAGCTGAACGAGAACTCAGACCCGTGTAGCGCCGGTCGCTGTTAGTACCATTCATTTCCCATCCATTTCCGAGCGGCGTCTGTGATTCACTTGCTGGCGCTCAAGTTTTCGAATCGATGGACTGGCGGGCTGATTCCGACTCCGTACAGGCCAGAGTCCCTCGGACTTTCCTGATTCCGGACGGGCAAAAACACATATAGCAGCGGATCTGGCAAGCCACTATAACGCCGCGTCAAACAGTACGCGGAAGGACCGTGTACAAAGAAGATTGTGTATCGGTTATGCGAGCCTGCTCATCAGTGGCTCGAACCGAGGAAGAAGTCCCAGCCTGAATGGCAGGACCTCCCTCCGTACGGGAAAGGACTCCAGTATGAGGTTTTCGACGTCTTTGGCTCTGTTGTTGGCGTTCTCCGCAACTGCCTTTGCAGACCCGGATCCAGCTCACGAAGCTCAGCGACAGGCCGCCACGAAGGCTTACGACGTTGGCGACTGGCAGCAGGTCATTGCAGCCACTTCGCCGATTATCGAGGCGAATCCGAAGGACAACATCGCACTGCATCTGAGAGGCAGCGCCAGGATCGAACTGGCCATCAATACCCGCGATGCAGTGATGATTCGCGAGGGAATCAGCGACGCCCGAACAGCCATCTCCGTCGCCACAACCCCCGAATTCAATTACTACCTGCCGTATCTGTATGGCATGACCAATCTGACTCGAATCGAGGATCAGTCGAGCCATGCTCAGGTCGCCGTCGACATTGCCGATCAGCTTCTGCCTCAGGCTGGTATCACAGCCGAACAGAAGTCCAACGTGCTCTACCAGCGGGCTCTGGCCAAGGCGGCCATGAAGCAGACTGATGCCGCCGTTGCCGACTTCAACGCTGCTCTGGTCGCCAACCCGAAACACATCGCTTCCTACATGGCAATGGCTGATCTGTATGCCGAAGTCAATCGCATTGACGAAGCCATTCAGACCTATGGCGCTGCAATCAAAGCGTTTCCTGAAGAATCGCTGGTCTATAACAATCTTGGAATGCTGTACCAGAATTCGAAACGCTATAACGAAGCCGTGCGGGCGTTCTCTGCGGCTCTGCAGAAGAACCCGAAGTTTGACGTTGCACTGACGAACCGAGGATACACCTGGCTGCAGGGCGGCAAGCCAGCAGAGGCCGAACAGGATTTTGCGGCGTCTCTTCAGCTCAATCCCAATCAGCCAGCGGTGCAGTCACTCCTGGGGACAGCTCGACTTGTGCAGGGCCGCTGGCAGGATGCCGCTCGCGACTTCGAACTCATCATTCAGAAAACTCCGACTGACGTCTCGGCTCATGTTGATGCCGGTTTCGCGCGCTACTTTGGCAAGGACTATGCCGGAGCGATCCTGGAATTCAACAAAGTCGTTCAGATGGACACCTCTGCCCAGTTCATCAATCCCTGGCGAGTCTGGACGTTGATCCGCTCCGGTCGCAAAGCTGAAGCGACGGGAATCGCTCAGGGAAGCCGTTCCCGAGCTGAGAAGGAACGGAACTGGATTGACTGGGTCATCCTGTTCAACATCGGCGATATCACTGGCGAAGAGTTGATCACTCACGTCGAGACCAGCGATCCCAATACTCAGACCGCTCAGATGTGCGAAGCCCGGTACTTCATCGCAGAGCATCAACTGGCACAAGGTAACAACCAGGACGCCGCGACGAATTACGAACAGGCTCTGCGAACCAATAAACGCGAGTTGTCCGCGTGGCGTGGAGCAAGCTACGCGTTGCGACGCTTCCAGTAATCAAGAGCCGTTTCCTGCCAGGTTGTTGACGATCTAAAAAGCAAGGCCCGGTGTTTAAAACACCGGGCCTTGCTTCGTTTGCGACGAGGCATTGCATTTGAGATCAGTCGAAGGTCTGCGGTCGAGACAGATTGTTGATTCTGCACCACAGCGATGTGGTCGCTGGCAGCATACCCTCAACCGATGCTGGCCAAAGAGGTTATGGCACCAACCGGAAAATTGGTCGCCAACTGGATGTTGCCTCGCCGCAACATCGACATCGCCCTGCTGAGAATGCTGACCCTGCCTGGTGGAAATAAAAATATCGTAACCTGTGTAAGTGAAGTAAGTTACAGCCACTATCCGGTCGAAGATTCAGGTTTTTTAGCGCTCACTTTACGTTCTGGCATTCAGTCTGCTTTACACCCATTCATAACCAACGCGAGACGCTGAGAACAAACAGTAAAGCCTCGCACCACTCAAACCTGCCACCACGAGAGAGAGCACAACATGACTAACACATTCGCAAAACTGATCAACGACGAAAACGGCTTCATTGTTTCTGCTGAGCTGATCCTGGTTGCCACGATCGCGGTCCTCGGAGTCGTCGTCGGTCTGTCGGAAATCTCATTCAATATCAACAACGAACTCGAAGACGTCGGAGCAGCGTTTGGTTCCATCAATCAGTCGTTCTACGTCAACGGAATTCATTCGGAAGGTAAAGCCTGCACAGCCGGCAGCAGCTACTCCGACGAATCCGATACCTGCGACAGCCAATACGACATTGTCGGTAGCGGAGTTCTGGCCGAATAGTCATCCCTCTGGTTGTACGCCTGCTGGCGAGTTGCCTCTCTCTCCACCTGTCGTGAAGAAGAGAATTCCAGCGGGGAGCAACCGAACATTGCACCGCGAATTGACGCTGCTGCGGCTTCCTCAGAGCCGACACCCTCTGAAGAAACCCTTGAAACACCTGACCTGACAACGAATCTTAAGGCGAGGCGCAGGTTTGGCTCGTGGCATACGGGCAGTCGGGACGAATTGTTCTCTCGTCCCGGCTGCTCGCCACGAAGTCTGTAAACCGCTGGCGCGAGAACAACATTCTCATCCGGAATCAGCTTCTGAATTCGAAATCTGTTGCGACACCGACGGACGGGTCAGAAGCGAGACGAAGCGGAATCAAGCCTTGCCTGAGCGAGTTCCCCCAGACTTGCCGAGCTGGCTGTTCGATCCGCCCGTTTCAGAGTGCTCGGAACAGGCCCGGATCTCTCCCCCGGTTCAGTTCCACTTTTCGAAACGCCTCCGTCGCCCAGCCGACCGAGGCGTTTTTTTCGCGTGCTGAACCGAGCACACGCCGGTACTGAGTCACTGAATCGTCGATTGCAAAGCTGCCGAGTGTCCATGACACTGACCGCTCCCTTCGAGAAGTCACGACGTCCCGCGAACCGAACCGCTGACCGTGGACTCCTCGTCAGTCAAGAATGCCAACCAGCTCTGGCCTGCTGCCTGAGCTGAACCAGAATTGCGGAGAACTGCGGACATGCCACGTTACGACTTTCAGCGGATCGAACCGAAATGGCAGGACTACTGGAAGCAGAACGAGACCTTCAAAGTCGATTCGTTTGAAGCCGGTCGCGAGAAGCTTTACGTGCTCGACATGTTTCCGTACCCGTCGGGATCCGGCCTCCACGTCGGGCATCCGGAAGGCTACACCGCGACGGATATTGTCTGTCGTTACGGACGGAACCGAGGCAAGCAGGTTCTCCATCCCATGGGCTGGGACGCGTTCGGGCTTCCCGCCGAAGAGTACGCCATCAAGACGCAGACTCACCCGGCAGTCACCACCTACAAGAACATCGACGAGTTCCGCCGACAGTTGCAGATGCTCGGTTTCAGTTACGACTGGAGTCGCGAGTTCGCGACGACGGACGAAGATTATTACCGCTGGACTCAGTGGATCTTCCTTCAACTTTTTGACACGTGGTACGACGCCGACTGCGAATGGACCGGCCCCGACGGAAGGCAACGCACCGGCAAAGGTCGACCGATTGCCGAGCTGCCCATCCCTGACGATGTGCAGGCCGCAGGCGACGATGCCGTTCGGCGATATCAGGATTCCAAACGACTCGCCTACCAGCACGAAGCTCCGGTCAACTGGTGCTCGGCTCTCGGCACGGTCCTGGCCAATGAAGAAATCGTCGACGGCAAGAGCGAACGCGGCGGACATCCCGTCGAACGTTTCCCGCTTCGCCAGTGGATGCTTCGCATCACGTCCTACGCCGACCGCCTGATCAACGAACTTGACGATCTCAACTGGTCGGAATCGATTAAGGACATGCAGCGCAACTGGATCGGTCGTTCAACCGGCGCGGAGGTCGACTTCTTCGTGGGCGACGCTGCCGATTTTGAGTCATGGAAAACGTGGCGATCAGAAGCCGGTTTCTCAGAAGAGCCTGGCGATGACGTTCTGCGTGTTTACACGACGCGGCCGGACACGCTTTACGGAGCGACTTACATGGTCATCGCTCCGGAGCATTCGTTCGTTGAGAAGCTGACAACTCCCGAGCAGAAAGAAGCCGTCGATGCTTACGTCAAGCAGGCTTCGCTCAAGAGCGACCTCGACCGAACAGACCTTGCCAAAGACAAGAGCGGAGTCTTCACCGGCAGCTACGCCATCAACCCGGTCAACGGCGAGAAGGTTCCCGTCTGGATCGCAGACTACGTTCTGATCAGCTACGGAACCGGCGCGATCATGGCTGTCCCCGCGCACGACGAACGAGACTGGGAATTCGCGGTCAAGTTCAGCATTCCAATTGTCACGGTGGTTGCCCGGAAGGATTCAGAAGATGTTACGCGCGAGCCTTCATCCGTCTTCACCGAGAAAGGTGTGGCGGTTAACTCGGGCGAGTATGACGGCACTCCGACTGATGAATTCAAAGCGCTGATCACAGCCCGGCTTCACAACTCAGGACTGGGAAAACAGGCCGTCAATTTCAAACTCCGAGACTGGCTCTTCAGTCGGCAGCGGTACTGGGGTGAGCCGTTTCCGATCTGGCATGAACTCGATGCCGACGGCAACGAAACCGGACTCATGCGAGTTGACTCGCCAGACGAACTTCCGGTCGTGCTGCCGGAAATGGAAAAGTTCAAACCGACCGGCACGCCCGAGCCGATGCTCAGCACCGCTCCGGAATCATGGCTCTATAAAACCGCCGAAGACGGCACAAAGCTCAAACGGGAAACCAACACGATGCCGCAATGGGCAGGCTCGTGCTGGTACTACCTCCGCTTTGCCGATCCGAAGAATGCCGACTGCTTTCTTGATCCGGAAGTCGAGAAAAGCTGGCTTCCCGTCGACCTCTACGTCGGCGGCGCCGAGCACGCCGTGCTTCACCTTCTGTATGCCAGATTCTGGCACAAAGTTCTCTTCGACCGAGGCCATGTCAGTACCTGCGAGCCGTTCCAGAAACTCGTCAACCAGGGAATGATCCTTGGCGAGGCTGACGAAAACGGAAAAGCGGAAAAAATGTCTAAGAGTCGCGGCAACGTCATCAATCCGGACGACGTCGTGAAAGACTACGGTGCGGATTCGCTGCGGCTGTATGAGATGTTCATGGGGCCGCTGGAGCAGGTGAAGCCGTGGAGCATGAAAGGCGTCGAAGGCGTCTACCGGTTCCTCGCTCGAGTCTGGCGAATGATTACTGACGAGTTCGCCGATGAAGTTCGCCTCAATCCGGCTGTGCAGGAAGCGGAACTTTCCGAGGAGCAGGAGCGGGTTGTTCACAAGACGATCAAGGCCGTCACCGAGGACATCGAAAAGCTTTCGTTCAACACGGCCATCAGTCGAATGATGGAATTCACGAACGAGTTCAGTCCTCAGGAAGTCCGTCCGAAATCGGCGATGGAAACGCTCACGATTCTCTTGAGCCCGTTTGCGCCGCACATTGCCGAAGAACTCTGGCAGTTGCTCGGCCACGACAACACGCTCGCCTTTGAGCCGTGGCCGACATTTGACGAAGCAAAGATCGCCGAAGCCGAGATTGAAGTTCCCGTCCAGGTGAACGGTAAGCTGAAAGCGCGAATCAAAGTTCCGGCTGGTTCCGATAACGCCACGATCGAAGAAGCGGCGAAACAGAACTCGTCCGTTGCGAGTAATCTCGAAGGCAAAATGATCGTCAAAGTTGTCATCGTGCCGGGGCGTCTGGTGAACTTTGTGGTCAAAGGATGATCGACGCAGGGCCGGTTCCCACCGACCGATTCAGATCCGTTCTCGTTCCTACGCTCCGCTCGTTCCTGCGCTCCGCGTGGGAACGTCGGCTTCGACGCTCCGCGTCCTGCACGTTGCCGCGTCGTCATGCGGATTTCGACGCAGAGCGTCGGGGGATTGCATTCCCACGCGGAGCGTAGGAACAAGAAAATAAGTAGTTTCCGGCTAAGATTCTGAGGCGACGAGCGAATCGGCGACCGGAGGAAAACATGGGACGAACTCATAGCGTACTGATTGGTTATCTGGCCTGGATCTTTGGCTTCACCGGGGCTCACCGCTTTTATTACGGACGACCGGTGAGCGGCACGATCTATTTTTTCACGCTCGGCCTGCTCGGCATCGGGTGGTTCATTGATCTCTTTCTGATTCCGTCAATGAATCGGAGCTGTGATCAGCGATACGAACCTGGCGAGGTCAGCTACGATGTCGCCTGGATTCTTCTGGCCTGGCTGGGAGCGTTCGGGATCGATCGCTTTTACCTGGGTAAGGTTGGCACTGGACTGATCGAGCTTTCGCTGGCGATCCTCGTTCCGTGGACGTTCGGGCTGTCGGCGATTCCGCTGGCGCTGTTTCAACTTTACGATCTGTGGACAATGAACGAGCAGATCAGCGAAGTTAATCGTCGAATTGCTTATACTCGCCAGGCTTCGTGAACCCGTTGAGAAGTCGCGTTTGTTCCAGCCTGTTTTTGACTGAGAAATCACCGAGATGGCCGGCAAGAAAAGCAAAAAGAAAAAGAACGACGTCGATCCAAACTCGAAGCACGTCTGTACGAACCGCAAAGCGCGGCACGAGTACAACATCATCGACGAGTTGGAATGCGGGATCGCGCTGGTCGGCAGCGAAGTGAAGAGTATTCGCAACTCGAAGATTTCGATCGAAGAAGCTTACGCGCGCGTTCGCGACGGGGAGCTGTGGCTGATCGGAGCCAACATTAACGAATACCCGCAGGCCAACCTGATGAATCACGAGCCGAAGCGGCCTCGCAAGCTGCTCGTTCACAAACGCGAACTTCACAAGTTTGCTGAAAGTGCCGAGCAGCAGGGCTTCACGCTGATTCCGCTCGACGTTTACTTCCTGAGAGGCCGCATCAAGGTTCGCATTGGCCTGGCGAAGGGCCGCAACCTTTATGACAAGCGGCAGAAGCTTAAAGGCACAACCGACCGCAAAGAGATTCGCCAGGCGATGCTGAAGCATCAGTAGTCGGTGCGTCGACTTTGTGGCATCCTCAACGGACTCAGTACCGATAGTTCTTGTGAGTGCCACAGGCTACGGCAGTAGTGTCAGCCGTCACCATTTGCGGCGTCAGCCAGCAGAGCCTGATGAGCGATCAGCACAGCCTTCAACTGACCTTGTTCGTGGTCGGTCAGTTGGCGGTCCACTCGGTACTGTTCGCCAGAGCACCTTAACGTGACAGCATCGGCGACAACAATACGGTTCAGTTTCTGCAGCTCCGCATCATCGAGCACATGTCTGTACCATTCCCAGATGCCACGGCTCCCATTATCGCGGTTGACTGACGAATAATTCACAGGGCCAATCGTAAGGACCGTGTCACCGCCTCGGATATCAAACCGGGTCATGAACAGCCAGTCCTTTGCGACATGTTGAATGTGCAGCGTCGGATTGCTGATCGTGCCTCCTGCTTTTCTCACAGAGACGGACATCTCGCTGCGGCGATTCAGATACTCTTCTGTGTCCCGGTGACGATAGGTGATCGCACCCGAGATCTGGTCGATGGACTGCTCCAGTTGCCCGAAAATCACGTTCCGTTCGGTCACGGGTTTGATCCGGATCGTGCCCCGTTTCCAATCGATTCCGTCCTTCGTTTTCTTGCCCGTGTAACCGGAAATCCGGTACTCCTGTCCGATCTGCATCTTCTTCATCACCTCTTCGAACTCGTCCGCCGTGCGGATCAGTTGACGATCGACCTTCAGTATGACGTCAAACAAGCTGAACTCAGCCTTCTCGGCCGGGCTGTAGGGTTGCACGAACATGACCATCACACCGATCTTGGTCGGCGGGTCAATCTTCAGCTCTTTCAGTCGGTTTTCGACATCGGCGATGGCCACTGTGCGAATGCCAAGCGAAGGTCGATCGAGAAACGATTCTTCGTCACAGAACGCCGTCTGGCAACTCGCCAGACAGACCGCAACTACCAGTACGCACCACCATTTTTCGCCCGACATTAGCTCACCTCGCTACCAATGTATGATTTATTTAAAAAACTTGTATCACTCTATTCTGGCTGTCTGGTCACCGCAACAGTAGTGACTGGAGGCGGCGATCATTTGCGGAATCACGGAATTTGGTCGCGTCAGTTGAACGCTCGAACCAGAAATCCACCTGGCAGGCGTTTGACCATTCGCTTCATCTCAAGCACGGTCAGTGTTGCGAGAACTCGGGACGAGCCAATCTCTGCGGTGCGAATGATCTCGTCCAGGTGCTGGGGCTCGGACGTGACCATGTCCAGGATCAGGCGTTCCTGCGTGCTCAGCGTGAGTTCGCGAGGGCTGCGAACTTCCTGCTGATCTTCTGTCTGGACGGGTTCGACCAGCGGACCCAGCGCTTCGATAACGTCATCGACGTTGCGAATCAAAGTCGCGCCGTCCCGGATCAGATCGTTGCAGCCATCGCTGGCGAAACTGTCGATGCGACCGGGGATCGCCATGACTTCACGGCCCTGCTCCATCGCGTGTCGCGCGGTGTGAAGTGCTCCACTTTTTCGATTGGCTTCGATAATGACGACGCCCAGAGACAATCCGCTGATGATGCGGTTTCGCTGTGGAAAAATTCCCGACGTCGGCTGTTGATCAAGTCGCGACTCGCAGACGACGGCTCCGTTTTTTGAAATCTGCTCGGCCAGTTCGACATGCTCGGGAGGATAAATGTGGTTCAGCCCGGTCGCTGAAACAGCAATCGTTCGCCCGCCCGCCGCGAGTGCTCCGCGATGAGCCGCAGCGTCGATCCCTCTTGCCAGACCGCTGACGACAGTGATGCCGGCCATGGCCAGCGCCCGTCCAAATCTCTCTGCCTGCTGAGTCCCGTACAACGTGCAGCGGCGGGAACCAACGATACCAACGGCGAGATTGTCCTGAGCTTTCAGTTCGCCTCGACAGTACAGAATGAGCGGTGCGTCGCAGACTTCGGTCAGGTTTTCGGGATATTCATCCGTGCCCATTCGCAGCAGCCGATAACCGTGTTGCTGACAGGTTCTCACTTCGGATTCGGCGTGATCCGTTGTCCTGGCCGCATGAATCAGTCGGGCGAGTTTCGGACCGACTCCGGAAACCCGCTCCAGTTCGGTCAATGACGCCGCGAAGATGGATTCAGGGTCGCCGAAGTAATCCAGCAGCGAACGCTGATGCCGAGGCCCAATCCCCGGCACCAGATTCAGGCGGATCGCTGTAACGAGTGCGGCATCCGATTCAGAAAAATCTTCGTCGTTCGTGTTCGGTTCGGCGTCGTAGTTTATGTCGTTCAAGTTTGCCCGCCCGTCTGTGGAGAAGTGAACCTTTGAGTTCAAATTCTAGCCCGGATTTCTCACTGAATGAATGACACAAAACCGCCTTTCTGTGCGTAAGTCGTTTTGAGCAGGCGACTTTGTTTCAGCACAGGAGGCGGTTTTGTGAAAACGG